>JBAZUB010000003.1 GCA_041661625.1 Patescibacteria group bacterium
TTCCTAGAACCATATGCGATCCAACCAGCCCCAAAACGCCAAGTTGCCCCTGATCCGAAACACCGCAATGTGATTATTGGAAAGTTTATCAATCACGTCATGGAACGCGGAAAGAAAACCGTCGCCCAGGGTGTGGTTTATGATATGTTGGAGATAGTTTCCGAAAAGACCAAGCAGGATCCGCTCGAGATATTCGATTCAGCCATTCGCAACGTGTCTCCAGCCGTTGAAGTAAAATCGCGCCGGATTGGCGGCGCCAACTACCAGATTCCGATCGAAGTACGGGGCGACCGGCGGTTGATGCTGGCGATGCGCTGGATTATCAATGCCGCGCGCGGTCAAAAAGGCCGGAAAATGTCGCAGAAACTGGCCGACGAGATCATCGCCGCGGCTAATAGTCAGGGTGAGGCGATCAAGAAAAAGGAAGATGTTCAACGGATGGCCGAGGCGAACAGAGCCTTCGCTCATTTCGCCTAAGCTGCCGGATGGATATGGATTTACCCACTGCCAGTTCAGCCGACCAGAGCGTCCGTTCCCGCCCATTGCGTTGGTATCGAAGGCGCTGGGTTATTGCCGTTGGTGTGGCTGTAATCATACTCGCCGGAGGTTTGGCTTACTGGCGGGTAACGGTGGCGCGTACGATGCCGCAGTTTACCGACTTCGGAATCGACGATGATAGCGGCTCACAGTTGCGCGACCAGTTGCTGGCGGCCACCAAGCGGGTTAAATCAGCTTGGCACGACGATGCCTATCCGATCGTGGTGTCGCTGATGTTCGAAGGGAACAAGGCATCGGAACAGACCCGGCCGATTGTTTATTTTTCCTCGCCCACCGATCTGAATAATGACTTTTTCGTCGAATTTTCACCTGATCTGAAGAGTATTGGTACCAGCGCCTCCGAACCCAAAGAACAGATGCAGCCATTAGTCGGACGACAGGCTCTGACGCCGGATAACTGGCCGATCGGCTATAATGAGATTCTTAGAACGGCGGAAGAAAACGGCGGCTGCCAGTTTCGAAAAGCCCACCCCAAAGCCCAAATCATTATGGAATTATCAAATACTCAGGGCATAGGTTCAGAATGGGCGGTGTATTATGCCGACCGGGACGAAGAGCTGAATATTTCCAAATTAACGGTATTTATCAATTCAATTACCGGACAAGTCAACGAAAAGAAATCATAACTAATTGATTCTATTAGACAAGGAGACTAACCGTGCCCCGAGAGTACAGCCTAGACCACACCCGTAATATCGGCATTATTGCCCACATCGATGCTGGCAAGACCACCGTCAGCGAACGCATTCTTTTTTATACCGGCAAAAAGCATAAAATTGGCGAGGTCCATGAGGGTGAAGCCGAAATGGACTGGATGGAACAAGAGCAGGAACGCGGTATTACCATTACCTCGGCGGCGACCACGTGCGCCTGGAAAGAACACCGGATCAACATAATCGATACGCCCGGCCACATTGATTTTACCGTGGAAGTACAGCGCAGCTTGCGGGTGCTTGATGGCGGGGTGGTGGTATTTGATGGCGTGGCTGGAGTCGAGCCGCAGTCCGAAACCGTCTGGCACCAGGCGGAGAAGTTCAACGTGCCGTTGATCGCTTTTGTGAACAAAATGGATCGAACTGGCGCTGATTTTTACGCCGACCTGGCTTCGATACACGAGCGACTGACCACGCACGCCCACCCTATTCAGCTGCCGATTGGCGCCGAAGAGAATTTTCTGGGCCTGATTGATCTGTTTACCCGCCAGGCCTTTGTGTACAAGGATGAGCTAGGCAAAGAGTGGGAGGTCACCGAAGTGCCGGCCGATATGAAAGAATTGGTGGAAAAATACCGTTCCGAATTGATCGAAGCCATCGCCGAACAAGACGACGTGCTTCTAAACAAGGTGCTGGAAGGCCAGGAGCCAACCATTGAAGAATTAAAAACCGTTTTACGCCACGCAACGATCACTAACAAGATCGTGCCGGTATTATGCGGTTCGGCTTTGAAGAATAAGGGCGTGCAATTCCTGCTCGATTCCGTCAATGATTTCCTGCCCTCGCCATTGGACGTACCGCCGGTTAAGGGCCTGAACCCAAAGACCGAGCAGGAAGAAGAGCGCAAAGCCGATGAAAACGAACCCTTTGCCGCGCTGGCCTTCAAGATTGCGGCCGATCCTTACGTGGGTAAATTATGCTTTTTCCGGGTATATTCGGGCAAATTAACCGCCGGGTCTTATATCTATAACACGACTACGGGCGATAAAGAGCGAATTGGCCGGATTGTGCGTTTGCATGCCAATCATCGGGAAGAAGTGACCGAAGTGTATGCCGGCGATATCGCGGCGGCGGTCGGCCTGAAGAACACTTTCACAGGGCATACTATTTGTGATCCCGACCATCCGATTATATTGGAATCAATCGTCTTTCCTGAACCGGTTATTTCCGTGGCCATCGAGCCGAAGACTAAGGCCGACCAGGAAAAGATGGGTATTGCGTTGGCTCGGTTAACCGAAGAAGACCCGACTTTCCGTGTGAAATCAAACGAAGAGACGAACCAAACCGTGATATCGGGCATGGGTGAACTGCATTTGGAGATTATCGTCGATCGGATGAAGCGGGAATTTAACGTTGAAGCCAATACGGGCGCTCCCCAAGTCGCCTACAAAGAAACCATTCTCGGTAGTGCCGAGGGCGAAGGTAAATACGTGCGCCAATCCGGCGGCCGCGGTCAGTATGGCCACTGTTGGATTAAGGTAGAACCTCGGGAACGCGGCACTGGCCATGAATTTGTCGACGAGGTGAAAGGCGGTGCCATTCCCAAAGAGTTCATCCTCCCTATTCGCAAGGGTGTCAATGAGTCATTGAGCAGTGGCGTGGTGGCCGGTTATCCGATGATCGATATCAAAGCTACGGTCTATGACGGCAGTTTCCACGAAGTCGACTCGTCCGAAGCCGCGTTTAAAATTGCCGGTTCCATGGCGCTCCAAACAGCCTGTAATAAGGCCAATCCGATTATTCTGGAACCAATCATGAAAGTCGAGGTAATTGTGCCGGAACAGTACATGGGCGACGTGATTGGCGATTTGAACTCAAAACGCGGCCAAATACAGGAAATGAAGGATCGGGGCAATGCCAAGGTGGTTGACGCTAAAGTACCGTTGGCTGAAATGTTCGGTTATGCCACCCAACTTCGTTCAATCACTCAGGGTCGGGGCAGCTATAATATGGAATTTCTGGAATACGCCGAGGTGCCCAGACACATCGCGGAGCAGCTCAAAGAAGGCCGCACCGGCGGACGAAAGGGCCGTTAGCGCAGTTTTTCCAAGCTGCCACCAGAGCACTCTAAGTTACTCAATGCGGGGATAAACCCTTGACAAATCCCGCTATAAGAATAAAATAGTAACACTGTCGCATACAAAAATACCTAATATTAGCTCAAAATAATCATATATCAGCCCAAGTTTGGCTGGACTTGCGCAATTGAGAGCACTTTGCTATAATCTCTATTGCGAAACGATAAACAATTAATATTTACTGGGTTAATCTCCCAGACTAAGCCGAGGAATCATCACAATGGCAGACAAATTTGAACGAAAAAAGCCGCATGTAAACGTTGGTACTATCGGGCACGTCGATCACGGTAAAACTACCTTGACCGCGGCGATTTTGAAAGTTTTAAAAGACAAGGGTTTTGTCGCCCAGGACAAGTCAGTCGATCAGATTGACAACGCGCCTGAGGAAAAAGAGCGCGGTATTACTATCGCGACGGCCCACGTTGAATATGAGTCCGAGAAGCGGCATTACGCCCACGTTGACTGTCCGGGCCATGCCGACTATATCAAAAATATGATCACCGGCGCCGCCCAGATGGATGGAGCCATTCTGGTCGTGTCCGCCGCCGAGGGCCCGATGCCTCAGACCCGCGAACACATTCTGCTGGCTTATCAAGTAGGCGTACCGAATATCGTCGTCTACCTAAACAAAGTCGATCAGGTTGACGATCAGGAATTGATCGATTTGGTTGAAGTTGAAGTACGCGACTTGCTAAAGAAATACAAGTACCCCGGCGATACTATTCCGGTAATTCGTGGTTCCGCACTCAAAGCCCTGGAAGGCGATGAGGAACAGGCCAAGAGCATTATGCAACTTATCGAAGCACTCGATACCAGCATCCCGGAACCAAAACGGGCCACCGATCAGCCGTTCTTAATGCCGATTGAAGACATCTTCTCGATTGAAGGTCGCGGCACGGTCGTAACCGGCCGAATTGATCGCGGCGTGGTGAAATTGAACGATGAAGTAGAAATCGTTGGTATCAAACCAACCCAGAAAACTGTGGTCACCGGCATTGAAATGTTCAACAAGTCGCTGGATCAAGGCGAAGCGGGCGACAACGCCGGTATTCTGATTCGCGGCACCAAGAAAGAAGACGTCGAGCGCGGCCAAGTCTTGGCGGCGCCCGGCTCGATTACACCCCACTCTGAATTCGAAGGCGAAGTCTATATTCTGACCAAGGAAGAGGGCGGCCGGCACACCCCGTTCTTCAACGGCTACAAACCCCAATTCTATGTCCGAACGACCGATGTTACCGGAGATGTCACACTGCCCGAAGGTACCGAAATGGTTATGCCGGGTGATACAGTAAACCTGAAGATCAAACTGATTGGCCCGGTGGCGCTGGAAGAGAAAGTTCGTTTCGCGATTCGCGAGGGCGGCCATACGGTCGGCGCCGGTATCGTTACGAAAATTATCAGCTAACCAGATTACTGACACCGCTCGACCGGATCGTTAACAATCAACCGATACCATGCCAAACCCAGTCGCCAACGAGACCACCGATGAAAAGCAGCGCATCCGGATAAAGATTCGGGCGTATGATCACAAGATTATCGACCAATCTACCCGCACGATCATTGATACGGCGGAACGCAGTGGCGCTCAGGTGTGTGGTCCGATACCGTTGCCGACAGAGAAGAGCAAGTATACCGTGATCCGCTCGCCATTCGTACACAAGAACTCCCGGGAGCAATTCGAGATGCGGGTACACAAGCGGCTGATCGATATCATCAATCCAACAGCCAAGACGGTTGATGCGCTGATGAGCCTCAATCTGCCGGCGGGCGTGGATATCGAAATCAAGATGTAAGTAATTCACAACTGAATATAGGGTCCGCCTGCGCTCCTCGATAGAACTCGGAGCTACGGTGGACAGGTAAATAGGTTCCGGGGATGACAATACATGAATTGGTCATCCTGATAGGGGAAAGTCGCGTTAATCCCCGGATAACAATTTGCCATCAAAGACCGGGCTATCCGCTTTTTGCTGGCTACCGGTTTTTTAGATGTATCGATCAATATGAAATTCATTCTTGGTAAAAAAATAGGCATGTCACAGATATTCCGGGACAACGGTGAAGCCGTGCCGGTAACTGTGGTTGAGGCTGGCCCGTGCCCAGTGACGCTGGTTCGTTCCCATGAAAAAAACGGGTATGAAGCTATTCAGATCGGCTTTGGTATGAAGAAAAAACAGACTCGGCCGACCCAAGGACAGCTGAAGGATTTGCCGGCCGTGCGTTACCGACGTGAATTTCGATTGGCCACACCGGGTGAATATAAGCGTGGCGATACCATCAAGGCGGAGCAGTTTAATCCGGGAGATGTGGTGAAGGTAACCGGTATATCAATGGGTAAGGGATTCCAGGGCGTGGTGAAACGGCATGGTTTCCACGGCGGTCCCGCTTCACACGGACACAAAGACAATCTGCGCGCGCCCGGTTCGATCGGCGCCGGCGGCATTCAGCGGGTGCTAAAAGGAACTCGTATGGCAGGCCGCATGGGTAATGATCAAATCACGGTACGAAATCTAGAAGTTGTGGAAGTCTGTCCCGAAGAAAACCTCATCTTGATAAAAGGTGCCGTGCCGGGGGCACGCAACGCGTTATTAAAGATTCAGACGCTGAAAGAGGCGCCGATTGAAAATACGAAGGCATAATTGCATGATCAAACTTAATGTCAAAGATCAGAATGGAAAAGTAGTCGGCGAAACGGTATTAGAGCCGGCAATATTTGAAGCACCTGCAAAGGTTGACTTGGTTCATCAGGTCGCGGTAGCTATGGCCGCAAACGCCCGTCCAGTGTTGGCTAACGTCAAGAACCGGTCGGACGTACGCGGCGGCGGTCGCAAACCGTGGAAACAAAAGGGTACTGGCCGGGCCCGCCAAGGTTCTATCCGTGCGCCACAATGGCGCGGCGGCGGATCAGTGTTTGGCCCGAAGAGTGATCGTAATTTTGCCCAGAAGATCAATAAGAAGATGAAGCGCGCCGCGCTATTTGGTGTTTTAAGTGATCGAGCTAAGCATGAACACGTTTCGATCGTTGATAAATTTGATTTGGATGTCCCTAAAACTAAGTCGCTAGTTACTTTATTTAAAAATGTTGGTTTGCCTCAGAGCGGCGTACTTTTCATAATTCCCAAGAGCAATCTGGCCATCCAGCAATCCGGTCGTAATCTTCCCAAAATCGATATTCGTCCAGCCAATAGTCTCAATGTAGTTGATGCGCTTAACCACCGCCAGATCATTTTTACGAGCGAATCACTAGCGGCATTTACCAATCTCTATATCAAGAAGTAATCATATGAGTTTTCTCGACCGATTCAAGAAGCAACACGATCGCCAACCGGAACGCAGCACCGCGGCTCTCTTGGCGAAATCGGAAACGAAACCCAAAACACCGACCGAATCAAAGTCAGTCGTCAAAACTTCTGCCGCTAAGAAAGCTGACAGCAGTCGTAATCACAAAACAATGCCTGGGGCATTTCGTCTGGTCAGCCGCCCGTTGATAACCGAGAAAACGGCCCAGCTAGGTGCATTGAACAAATATGTTTTTGAGGTTCCGATTTCTGCCAACCGACAGGAAGTGGCTAAGGCGATTCGTAGCATATATAATGTTGCGCCGATCCAGGTAAATATGCTTCGCGTATCGGGCAAGTCGGTACGCTACGGACAGTCCAGCGGAATAACCAAAGACTGGAAAAAAGCCATTGTGACCGTGGCGGCGGGGCAGACTATTAATGTTCAGGACGGAGTATAATCATGGCTATCAAACGATACAAACCTACCACCTCGGGAATGCGCCATGCTAGCGTATTAGTTGATCGTACCTTGACGAAGGAGCGTCCCCACAAGTCATTGATTGAAATAATCAAGCGTACGGGTGGTCGGAATAACCATGGTCGTATTACCGTACGGCATCGGGGCGGCGGGCATCGCCGGTTTTACCGATTGGTTGACTTTCGCCGCGATCAATATGACCAAGTTGCGACTGTGTTGAGGCTGGAATACGATCCAAATCGTACGGCTAACTTAGCGCTGATTCAATATCCATCAGGCGATAAATCGTATATACTAGCACCTAATACTTTAAAGGTTGGCGATAGCGTGGTTTCATCTCGTGACAAAGTCGAGATTAAACCAGGTAATCGGATGCCGTTAAAGCACATCCCGATCGGTATGCAGCTCTATGAAATCGAATTCACGCCTGGTCGAGGCGCCACTCTGGCCCGATCGGCTGGCAACAGTATCGCCCTGATGAGTTTGGAGGGTGATTTCGCCCAACTCAAGCTGCCCTCCGGTGAAATTCGACATTTTTCGAAAGACTGCATGGCGACTATAGGCGTTGTGGGCAATGCTGATCACAAAAATATCCGAATAGGCAAAGCCGGTCGGATGCGGTGGAAGGGCATTCGTCCAACCGTGCGCGGCAAAGCCATGAATCCAGTCGACCACCCACATGGCGGTGGCGAAGGCAAGCACCCGATTGGCATGAAGCATCCGAAGACTCCTTGGGGCAAACCGGCCCTGGGGGTAAAGACGCGGCCACAGAAGAAAGAATCCAATCGTTTGATAATTAAACGAAGGAAATAAATGTCACGGAGCCTGAAAAAAGGACCATTTACCGATCCGAAATTACTCAAGAAATTGGGTAAGTTACGGGTGGGCGATAAAACGGTGATCAAAACCTGGTCGCGAGATTCCGTGATTTCACCGGCGATGGTAGGGTTTTATTTCGGGGTGCACAATGGTCGCGAGCACACATCTGTTTTCGTAGTCGAAAACATGGTCGGGCACCGATTGGGTGAATTTTCACCAACTAAAAAATTCGTGCGCCATGGTGGTCGAATGCAGCGCGATCAAGAAGCGGCTGCCGCTGACGCACAACGCAAACAGGCCGCCCCGGAACCAGACAAGGCCCCAGCCAAGAAATAATTTACGAAGATTATGGAAGTTACCGCCAATTTATATCACTATCGCAGTTCCTCGCTCAAGGTCAGACTGGCTACCCAGTTTGTCCGTGGTCTGCCTGTCGCCAAGGCTCAAGCTCAGCTTCAGTTCTCACCCCGAGCGGCCGCCAAGCCGATATTAAAGCTACTAAATTCGGCTATTGCCAACGCGGAACATAATCACAAGATGTCAACCGAAGGCTTGTATATCAAAGAGTTGCTTGTAACTGAGGGCGCCACACTGAAACGATTTCGCCCCCGGGCGTTCGGCCGCGCCGGCACTATTCGTAAGCGAACTGTCCACGTTACTTTGGTGCTAGCTGACCGTAATGCGGGCAAGACAAAAGAAAAGGTTGCCACAGCTAAGGTGGCCAAAACAGCCGAGGCCAGCCATCCGAAAACGACCGCCAAACCAGACGCCGCGAAAAAATCTACGGCTAAAGCAGCCGATAAAAAACCAGCCGTAACCTAACTCATCTATTACTATGGGACAAAAAGTTGATCCACGCAGTTTCAGACTCAACGGTACCACCACCTGGAAATCGAAATGGTTCAGCCAGAATAATTTTGGTGAACTGCTGGAAATGGATCAGAAGATTAGGACTTACCTGTCAAAGAAGCTGCGTGAAGCCGGTTTGGCTCGGGTAGAGATCGAACGTTCATCGAACGCGCTCACGATTCACTTGCACACATCACGCCCGGGCGTTGTAATCGGCCGGGGTGGCGCGGGCGTTGAAGATCTGAAGAAAATTATCCGTCAAAAGTTTCTCAAGACCAACCAGTCATTGAATGTCAATATTCACGAAGTGGCTCAGCCTTTCTTGAGCGCCGAACTAGTCGTGCAATCAATGATTGATCAGATTGAGAAACGGATGCCATTCCGCCGCGTATTGAAGACTACCATCCAGCAGGTCGAACGAGCCGGCGCGCAAGGAATTAAAGTGATGGTAGCTGGTCGCTTGAATGGCGCCGAGATCGCCCGAACCGAAAAGTTAACCTCCGGTAAAATACCGTTGCATACTATTCGAGCCGATATCGATTACGCTCAGGGCACCGCTCGCACCACCTATGGTGCCATTGGCATCAAAGCCTGGGTCTATCGCGGCGATGTATTTCAAAAAGAAACTCAGAAGCCGAAAGCCTAACGCACGCCTATGCCTTTAATGAATCCCAGAAAAGTTAAACACCGGAAAATGCAGCGCGGTAAACAGCGCGGTTGGGCCAGCCGAAAGACGTTGGTTAATTTCGGCAGCTACGGTCTCAAAGCGGTCACGCCGGCGCTAGTTACCGCACGTCAGATTGAAGCAGCCCGGCGGGCCATTACTCGTTTTGTCCAAAAAGGTGGTAAGATCTGGATTCGCATATTTCCCGATAAACCAGTTACCATAAAAGGATCCGAAGTCAGAATGGGCGGCGGTAAGGGGGCGGTCGATCATTATGTGGCCGTAGTCAAGCCCGGTACGGTCATGATCGAAATGGATGGCGTGGCGGTATCAGTTGCCAAGGAAGCCTTTCGTCTGGCCGCGTTCAAATTACCCGTCAAAACCCGTTTGGTAGTGAAATAACCCATATGAAATTTTCTGAATTACAATCCAAATCGGTCAAAGAGCTGCGTCTGTTACTGGCTGAATTGCGGGAGAAGCAGCGCGAGTTACGTTTTAAAATATCGGCTGACCAACATAAGAATGTCCGGGAAATCAGAGTCGTGAAGAAGACCATCGCCAAGATACTGACCCTGTTGCGACGCGAACCGCGTGAGGTAGTCAAACAAGCTCAACCACCTAAGCAATCATAATACTTATGGAAAAACGTGCTCACAAACGAACGTTAAAAGGTAAGGTGGTATCGGTGGCTATGGCCAAAACCGTGGTAGTCCAGATTGATCGTACCAAAATCCACCCGATCTATCACAAGCGGTACCAAACCAGCCGGCGCTATAAGGCTCACGATCCAGAAAAAAAGTTTCAAGTGGGCGACTATGTAGTAATGGAGGAAACTCGGCCAATTTCCAAGGATAAACGCTGGCGCGTGCTTAAGAAAGTTAATGAAGAAAAGTCATGATTCAACTTGGTTCCAGGCTATCGGTAGCTGATAATACCGGCGCCAAACAACTGGCTTGTATCAAGGTACGTTATGGCTATCAACGGCGCTACGCTCGGATTGGCGATGTCATTACCTGCAGTATAAAGCAGGCCGCTCCGCACTCACAGGTGAAAAAGAGCGATGTGGTTCAGGCGGTGATCGTCAGACAGCGCAAAGAAATGCGCCGATCGGATGGCAGCTATATCCGCTTTGACGATAATGCCGCCGTAATCATCGATTTAAAATCGAAAGACCCCAAGGGCACCCGTATTTTTGGACCGGTGGCGCGCGAACTGCGTGCGCGCGGTTATGCCAAGATAATCTCATTAGCACCCGAAGTCGTTTAAATATATGGCACACAAGATTAAAAAAGGCGACACAGTGGCCATGCGCGCCGGCAAAGACGCGGGCAAGCGAGCTAAGATCACTCAGGTATTTCCAGCCACCAATCGCGTAGTTGTCGACGGTTTAAATGCTTTTACGAAGCATCTCAAGCCACGCCGGCAAAACGAAAAAGGGCAGAAGATTACCGTCAGCGCGCCGGTGGCGATCTCAAAAGTTATCCTGATTTGTCCCAAATGCAGCAAACCAACGCGCGTCGGTTATAAGATATTAGACAATAAACAGAAAGTCCGCGTTTGTCATAAATGTCACGAGGTAATTGATTAAACTCATGAACGCACTCGAAAAAAAATATCGCGAAGAAGTTGTGCCGGCGATGCTAAAAGAGTTTGGTTATCGCAACCGCATGGCCGTGCCAAAAATCACCAAAGTGGTGGTGAATGTTGGTACTGGCGTGCGTGACCCCAAAATACGAGAGGCGGCGGAAGCAAATCTCAAGCGCATAACCGGCCAAAAACCAGTAGTCACCCTGGCCAAGAAGTCGATTTCTAGCTTCAAAGTTCGAAAAGGCATGGAAGTGGGATTGAGCGTAACATTGCGCAAGCAGCGCATGTATGACTTCCTGTTCAAGCTGATCAACGTTACCTTTCCCCGCGTCCGCGATTTTCGCGGCTTAGAACGTAAGGGCATGGATGGGCACGGAAATCTGAATTTGGGATTCAAAGATCACATGGTGTTCCCCGAAATTCGAACCGATGAAGTGGAATTAGTTCATGGTTTAGAAATGGCCGTGGTGACAACTGCCACCAAGGATCAAGAAGCTATGAAACTGCTCGAATTGCTAGGATTTCCTTTTAAGAAAGAAGAGTAATCGCTATGGCCAAAACATCCTGGATCGTCAAAGCACAACGCAAGCCAAAGTTCTCCACCCGGCAGGTCAATCGCTGTTGGCGCTGCGGTCGGAAGCATGCATACATGCGCAAATTCCGCCTGTGTCGCATCTGTTTTCGTGAACTGGCCAATCGCTGTGAAATCCCTGGCGTAACCAAGTCGAGCTGGTAATATTATTTAATCGAACGACCTAAGATTATATGACGACCGATCCCATCGCTGACATGTTAACCCAAATTCGTAACGCCCTACAGGTGAAAAAATCTGAGGTTGTGCTGCCGTACTCAAAAGTAAAGCACGATATCGCATCAATTTTGTCACGCGAGGGATATGTTGGATCGGTGCAAAAGGTCGACGAGGGTTATGGTTGGTTACGCATTGTACTGAAATACGAACCCAATCGTCAACCGTCCATTGCCAGTATCAAACGGATCAGTAAACCAGGCCGGCGCGTATACGCTGCCAAGGAAAAACTGCCCTGGGTATTGAATAATTATGGCGTTGCGATTGTATCAACTTCGCGGGGTATCATGACCAACCGGGAAGCGCGTCGCAAGCGCGTCGGTGGGGAAGTAATTTGTGAAGTGTATTAAATTTTACTATGTCGAAAATTGGTAAAAAACCTGTAGTTATTCCGGCCGGCGTGGATTTCAAGATCAGCGATCGGAATGAAGCCACGGCTAAGGGGTCAAAGGGTGAACTGAAACAGATATTTCACCCCAATGTTGTTATTACGCAAACCGACGGCAGCTTGCTAGTTACCATCAAGGATGAGAACGATCGTTTTCAGAGGGCGCTTTGGGGCTTAAGTCGCGCCTTATTGCAAAATATGATTATCGGCGTTAGCCAGGGTTACGAACGGAAGCTGGAAATCAATGGGGTCG
This sequence comes from Patescibacteria group bacterium, assembly GCA_041661625.1. Taxonomy (NCBI): domain Bacteria; species Patescibacteria group bacterium. The sequence continues at coordinate 12,477 of JBAZUB010000003.1, forward strand.
GTTATCGAGCCGCTGTCCAGGGTAAGAGCCTAAATCTTAATGTAGGGTTTTCCCATCCGGTGGATTTTAAACTGCCCGATGGCATCGAAGCCAAAGTAGAAAAAAACCTGGTGACTCTCACCGGAATTGATAAGCAGTTATTGGGTGAAACTTGCGCAAAGATACGGCGTATTCGCCCGCCCGAACCATATAAAGGCAAGGGTATCAAATATATTGAAGAAACCATTCGACGCAAGGCCGGTAAGGTTGTGAAATCTTCCGAAGGTAAATAATCAAAACGATCATGAATAATCACCAAAAAGCGAAACTAGCCGGTCGGACACGTCGTAAGAAACGGGTTCGGTCACGAGTGGTCGGGACTGCCGAGCGTCCCCGGTTGAGCGTGTTTCGCAGCTTGAAACATATTACTGCGCAGTTAATCGACGATACGGCCAGCCGGACTCTCGTATCAGTTTCGGATCAGTCATTGAAGAATAAGCTAACTGGTGTTGCGGCTGCTACCGCGGTCGGTGAGGCGATAGCCATCAAAGCGGCGGAGAAGAAAATAGCTAGCGCCGTGTTCGATCGCAATGGCTACCGATATCATGGACAAGTCAAAGCCATGGCCGAAGGCGCCCGAGCCAAAGGTTTACAATTTTAGTACCTACGATAATGATGGCCGAAAAGAATCAAGATCAGAAAAAAGATCGGCGCCGATCCGGCGGACGGAACGAGCGTAAGGAATCAGAATTTGACCAACGCGTGATTGAAATCAGCCGCGTCACTCGGGTAATGGCGGGCGGCAAGCGCATGCGATTTCGGGCTTGCGTGGTGATCGGCGATAAGAAACAACGCGTCGGTATGGCCTTAGCAAAGGGTGCCGACGTATCGCTGGCTGTTAATAAAGCGGTAGCTCGGGCACAGAAACACATGATTTTGGTGCCAATGATCAACGAGACAATTCCGCACGCCGTCAGTTTCAAATTTAAAGCCGCCCACGTACTGCTCAAACCGGCGCCTCAAGGATCGGGTGTTGTCGCCGGCGGTCCAACCCGGGCTGTTGTCGAATTGGTCGGCATCAAGAATATCGTTATAAAAATGCTAGGCTCACGCAATAAGATTAATAATGTCCAGGCCACGATGGAAGCTCTCAAAAGCCTGAAAGACGCAAAGCCACAAAACCATGGAACTCGCACTCCACAACCTGAAGCCAAATAGCCGTAAACGCCGGCGGCGAGTCGGTCGAGGCAACTCGTCCGGTCGCGGTACGTATTCGGGTAAAGGCATTAAAGGCCAGAATGCCCGTTCCGGCGGTGGAACCCGCCCGGGATTCGAAGGCGGCCGCATGCCCTTGATTCGGCAGATACCAAAAAGCCGGGGTTTTCGTAGTTTCCACCTGAAGTTTGAGGTGGTAAATATTGGTGCGCTGGAGGCTAATTTCAAGCCGAATGAGCTGGTTACGCCCGCAAAAATGTTGCACAAAAAACTGATTACCAGCCCCAAGGGCGGCATTAAAGTATTGGGTAACGGCCAATTGACAAAAAAGCTCACGATTGTGGCTGACGCATTTTCAAAATCGGCCGAGGATGCTATAAAGAAGGCAGGCGGTTCATTTAAGGTTCGGACTTAACCACCAACCCATGTTCGACAAATTACGCCAGCTCTGGCAAACCCGCGATTTGCGTCAGCGTATACTGTACGTTTTGGCTTTGTTGATCGTTTTTCGGTTTGCGGCGCATATTCCAGTACCGGGAATCAATACCGAAAATCTCAAACAGTTTTTTAATTCCAATCAAGTACTGGGGTTGTTGAACATATTTTCTGGCGGCGCACTGGAAAACTTTTCCATTGTCATGATCGGATTAAGCCCCTACATCACGGCTACGATTATCATGCAATTGCTCCAGATGGTAATTCCGCGGTTGGAAGAGATCGCCAAAGATGGGGAACGCGGCCAGCAGCAGATTAATCAGTACTCGCGTTTATTGACCATCCCGCTGGCCATTTTGCAGGCTTACGGAACCATTAACCTGTTATCGCGCGGTGGGAAACAGCTAGCCGGTGTGGCCAGTTCAGCCGGAATTATTGGCAATTTATCCTTATTCCAAACCATAACCGCCATTGCTACGATTACGGCTGGTAGTATGTTTTTGATGTGGATCGGAGAGTTGATATCTGAAAAAAAAGTTGGCAACGGTATTTCGTTGTTGATCTTTGCCGGTATTATTGCCGGATTGCCGGCTGGAATTCAGCAAACCGTAGCGCTATTTGATGCTACCCAGCTGCTTAATCTGCTGATGTTTGTGGTAGTGGGAGTAATTACTATTGCTGGAGTCGTATTCATTACTGAGGGACAAAGGAATATTCCAGTTGCATATGCCCGTCAAATAAGGGGCAACCGGATGTATGGCGGCACAACTTCCCATCTGCCAATGCGGGTCAACCAGGCTGGTGTAATCCCGATCATCTTCGCGATTTCATTGCTGCTAATTCCGCCTGTATTGGCTCAGTATTTTGCTCAATCCCAGTCATCTGTTTTAGCCAGCATTTCCGGCGGCGTGGTGACACTGTTTAATAATCAATTCTTCTATGGTGGGTTATATTTCCTGCTGGTGGTTGTATTTACGTATTTCTATACCGCAGTTATTTTTCATCCAGAAAAAATAGCCGAAAACGTCCAAAAGCAGGGTGGATTTATTCCAGGTATCAGGCCGGGCCGTCAGACAGCTGAATATTTGAATAAAGTAAGTAATCGAATACTATTGGCTGGGGCGTTATTCCTTGGCGTGATCGCGGTGTTGCCGTTCGCTATGCAAGCTGTTACTGGAATTTCGTCACTCATTCTCGGTGGCACCAGCCTGCTAATCGTGGTTAGTGTAGTTATCGAGACCGTGAAACAGATTAGCTCGCAAATGCAAATGCGGGACTATGAAGGGTTTTAGGAATCACGCATACGCCATATGAATAACCACCCGAAGTTCATCATCTTGATGGGCCCGCCCGGGTCGGGCAAGGGAACACAGGCCAAGCTGCTCCAACAGCAGTTTGGTTTGAATTATATTTCCACCGGCGACTTAACCAGAGATATTGTGCAGCATCCAGAAATTGATCCACCGCTAGCGGCGGAGGTTAAGAAACGTTATGATCAGGGTATATTGTTACCGGACGAAATGATATTAAAACTGGTTCGAGACACTTTGTTACAAATTGACTTGTCAAAGGGTTTGCTGTATGACGGATTCCCGCGGACAACGGCTCAAATCACCGGGTTGGAAAAGTTGCGCGCCGAATTTCGCTTACCGGAGCCAGTGATGATATCAATCGATGTTTCTGAGGCAGAAATTGTGCGCCGGCTAAGTTTACGTAAATATTGCCCCAAAGACCATGTCTCGTATCATCCAGATTCGGTCAGTTTCAAAACGGACAAATGCGAATTATGCGGCACGACCCTGGAAAGACGGAGCGATGATGATCCGGCCATCATTAGGAAACGGTACGCGTTGTATCGGGCAAGCCTCGATCAACTAATCGAATGGTACGGCTCACGCGGACGGCTGATCCGCATAAATGGCGAGCCAGCCGTACCGGAAGTATCAAAAGAAATAATAGAGCAATTGGAAAAATATCGTTTGATGGCGAAATGATTCCAATCAAGTCCGAACAGGATATCAAGATCATGCGCGAGGGCGGTCAAATACTGGCTCGGATTTTGACCGAGGTAATTAAACGCGTTAAACCGGGGGTAAGCACTCAGGAGCTAAACGATGTAGCGCATAACTTAATGCAAGACTTGGGTGTGGAGCCGGTATTTCTTGGTTATCAGGGTTACACCGGGGTGCTATGTGCCTCAATCAACGATGAAGTAGTCCACGGCATACCTGATCCAAAGGCATTCGTTAAGAATGGTGACATTATTGGCCTTGATATTGGTATTCGCCATCGCGGGCTGTGTACTGACATGGCTCGAACCGTCGCGGTGGGAACGATTTCATCTCCAGCCCGAAAGCTGATCAAAGCCACCCGTGAAGCGTTAGACGCTGGCATTGCCATGGTCAAGCCCGGCGCCCAGGTGGGAGACATTTCCTCGGCGATTCAGCGGTATGCCGAATCCCGCGGATATAGTTTAGTAAGAACACTGTATGGCCATGGAGTCGGACGTGAACTGCACGAGGAACCCACGATACCAAATTTTGGTTTGCCAAACACCGGCCCAGAAATAAAACCAGGCATGACTTTGGCGATTGAGCCAATGGTCAATATTGGCCAGCATAAAGTTGAAACTCTGTCCGACGGTTGGACCGTGATTACCTCGGATGGACATTTGTCGGCTCATTATGAAGATACCGTCGCAGTGACCGCCAGTGGTCATGAAATATTAACCCGAATATAACAATGACAAAGATTTTAGGTATGGATTATGGGCAGCGGCGGATTGGTATTGCCATTACCGACGAGGCCAAGACACAGGTGTTTGGCCGACCCACGATCGAGGCCCGATCGCGGTTGGAGACTATGAAGATAATAACCGAATTATGCCGCCAGGAACAGGTAGAAAAAATCGTGGTTGGATGGCCGGTACCAATGAATGGCGGCAAAGCCGTGCCAGTTGAATTAGAGGCGTTTACCGATGCTCTCGAAGAACAAACCGGTCTGCCGGTGGTGAAGTTTGATGAGCGGCTGACCAGCGGTCAGGCTGACCAATGGTTGCACGAAATACCAGGCGCTAAGTCAAAAGGCCGCCGTGATCAGCTGGCCGCAACCATTATATTGCAGAATTATATTGATAGTTTGAAAAAATAGATATCTCTATGCACTGGACTGATTATCTTATTGCCGCCGGACTGTCAGTCGTTTTAACTGCGGCATTCACTGTGTTAGTGCGAAGAGTTGCCGTTCAACGATGCGTGGTGGATCGGCCGGAAGCTGATCCCACTCGGAAAATTCACCGCCAACCCATGCCGCTGCTGGGCGGTTTGGCGATCTATTTAGGCTATGTAATTGTAACACTAATTTTTACTTATATTGCTCCACGGCTGTTGGGTGGCTATTTATTGCCCAAGCACCTATTTGGTCTATGGCTCGGTGGATTGGTGGTGGTAGTCGGAGGAGCTTGGGATGACGCCAAGAGATTGTCGCCTGGAAGGCAAATATTATTTCCCATCATCGCGAGTTTGATCGTAGTAGCTAGCGGCATCGGAATACAATATATTTCCAACCCCTTTGGCAACGCGATCCAGCTCGATCAATGGCGCTGGACATTGTTTACCTGGCACGGTCTGCCTTATAGCATAACTTTACTAGCTGACCTGTTTACTTTTGTCTGGCTGATGGGGATGATGTATACGACCAAGTTTCTCGATGGTTTAGATGGCTTAGCCACCGGCATTACCACCATTGGAGCGGTAGCCATATTTATACTTAGCGTCGGCCGAACCGTGGCCCAACCGGAAACAGCTCTGCTGGCGGCGATATTTGCCGGAGCTGGCGTGGGATTCTTGATATTCAATTGGCACCCGGCCAAAATATTCCTGGGTGAAGGTGGCAGCGTGCTGATCGGTTTTTTGCTGGGCACGCTTTCGATCATATCTGGTGCCAAGATCGCCATGGCGCTGCTGGTCATGGGTATTCCTATTCTCGATGTCATCTGGATAATTATTCGACGGGGCATCGTAGAGCGGCGCTCGATTTTAACCTCCGATCGCAAACATCTGCATTTTCGCTTACTAGACTTGGGGTTATCACAACGCCAAGTTGTGGTTTTACTCTATGTGTTAACGGGTGCATTTGGTCTCATCGGTTTGCTTTTATCGGGACGGGAAAAAGTCTGGAGCCTAGCGATTTTGGGTGGAATAATGATTGTTTTGGGGGTGATAGTGGTGAAGCTGTACAACCGCAGGCAAGTAACAAGGAAGAAGTAATAAGGAAGAAGGTAGGAGGAAGGAGACTCTCGAAACGCCAAGCGTTTTTCGAGACGAGAACTTGTTTGAATAGCTTCGAAACTTTTTAAAAGTTTCTAACCATCAATAACTAACATTGTCACCAAAGCGAAAACGCTACAACAAGCATTAGTTATTGTGACGCAGCGGGAGATGGGGGAAACTAGGCACAATTTGACAAAATATTGCCAACTATTTAGAATAGACACATAATAACAAATCAAAAAACCATGACCAAAGCAAAACGTAGCCTGGTATTGTTTGCCGGCGTTATTTTATTTGTCATAGGATTGGGCATTTTACCAGGCGGGACAGCACACGCCGCTGCCGTCAGCTGGACCCAGATTAACACGGATGGATTTGGTTCGGTGCAAAATTTTCGTTCATACAGTCTGATTAATTATAACAGTGCACTCTATGCATCAACCGCCAACACTACCACTGGGACAGAAATATGGAAATATGTTAACTCGGCTTGGACGCAGGTCAACACAGATGGTTTTGGCAGCGCCGCCAATGTCGATGCCAATGGTGCTGCGATATTTAATGGAAATTTATATTATGGGGTGACCAATGGAACGGGCGCCGGTGTCTGGAAGTACGACGGTACGACGTTTACCCAAGTAAATACGGCTGGTTTTGGTGACGTAAATAACACCTACATCCTTGCACTGCAGGTCTTCAATAGTCGGCTTTATGCTTCGACCTATAATTTTACTACCGGGGTAGAAGTCTGGCAGTACGACGGTACTACTTGGACGCAGGTCAACACTGATGGGTTTGGCAGCGCGAGTAATGTCTATTCTGATGCTATGGCGGTATATAACAACAAGTTGGTAGTCGGCGCGGCCAATCTGACCACTGGTGGCCAATTATGGCAATATGATGGTACGACTTGGACCAGTCTGAATGTCAATGGGTTTGGTGACGTCACCAATAAAGAACCGTTCTCTCTTTTGGTCGATGGAAGCACCCTCTATGCCGGCACCTGGAATGACACCACCGGCACGGAAATGTGGAAGTACGATGGCACCACCTGGACCCAATTAGGCACCGATGGACTGGGAGATGTGGACAATTCCAACATCTTGCAAATGGTGAAATTCAACTATGAAATATATTTAGTAACCCGAAATCTGATAGATGGCGGTGAAGTCTGGCAATACAATGGCACCACCTTTACTCAGGCCAACACCGATGGTTTCGGGGATATTAACAACTTATTGGTATACAACCCTACGGATGTGGATCACCATCTCTTTGTCGGTACTTGGAATGTGACCACGGGAGCCGAAATATGGCAGGGAGTCATCGCTGATACTGTCAGCCCGACAGTTGCCAGTATCAGCCCAGCCCGGGATGCTACCAGTGTGGCAAAAGATGCCAACGTGTCTTTTTCTCTGGATGACGATATCTGGGGAATAGACAGCGACACACTCGACGTGTCGGTGGATAATAAAAATGCCATTGTCGATGGGGTTTGGCAGCCCGGATTTAGCGGATCTATTACGTCTGACGGAGATCGAGGCTACGCAGTTATCATAAACCCCGGCACTGACTTTCTTTACGGCCGTACCATCGGTGTGACACTACGTATCGCTGATCATAATGACAATATCAAAACGGACAGCTGGTCATTCACGATCGGCGCGCCCGCTTCATTGGGCATAGTGATGACGCCGGCTTCGGCGGGCGGACCCAATGTTCGGGTGGTCACGGCCGCTGGACGACAAATTTCATCCTTCTTCGCCTTCGATCGGAATTCCCGCATGGGCATGCAGGTGAACCAAGCCGATATTGATGGTGATGGAACCAACGAAATTGTCGTTACTCCGGGCCAGGGCGTGGAGTCGACTATGAAAGCCTTTGAATTGAACGGTACACTGATAGCATCAACCCTAACCTATAACAAAGGTTTCCGAGGCGGTGTGGCGGTGGCGACGGGCGACTTCAATGGTGACAACAAAGATGAAGTCGCGGTCGCTCCAATCATTGGCGGCGGTCCAAACATCAGAATATATTCTCTCAACACTACTACCCACAGTTTCGAACTAATGGACTGGTTCTTCGCTTATGAACAAGCATACAAAGGCGGGGTAAACCTGGTGACCGGCGATGTCGATGGCGACGGTGTGTCGGAACTGGTTGTGGCACCGATTTCGGGCCGAAGCCCATTGGTCAAGGTATACAACTACAATTCCGCAACAAGTAATTTTGATGTCGTTGATGAAGTAACGGCCTATCAGTCGACATTCCGGGGCGGGGTACAAATAGCTACCGGTGACGTCAATGGCGACAATGCCGACGAGATAATCGTGTCGCCGTACGTTAATGGCGGGCCGAATGTCAGAGTATACGCACTGAATGGTACGTCGAAATTGGTACAACTTGCCTGGGTGATGGCTTATCCAACCACTTATCGCGGTACGCTGTCTATGCAGGTGGGCGATGTCGATGGCGACGGATCCAGCGAGATAGTTCTAGTCGCCAAAACGCTCGGCGATTCAACTGTCAAAATATTCCGCTATCAGAGTGGGGCGTTGAACCTGGTAGATTCGTTCATGGCCTATGATAGCAAATTCGCCGGCGGCGTGAATCTATTCGTGAACGACGTGGATGGTGACGGATATGCAGAAGTCATGACCTCACCGGCTTCCCGGGGCGGTCCCAATGTCCGGGTCTATGACCTGAACACGGGTTCGGCGGTTCTGAAGGGCTGGTTCTGGGCTTTCCCAATCGGATTCCGCGGCGGAGTAAACTTCGGCCAGTAGTACGCTTAAATTAACTAGGCTTCATATAAGCAGATAAAAACGCTTCGGGTGCTCTCCAAAGCGTTTTATCGTTTCAACCGGTGCCAGCATATTGGGCTAATATGCTTGACAATATTCATTGGGGAGGGTAAACTACGTTACGTACCATTAAGCGAACCGACATGCTAGCCGTGATAAAAACTGGCGGAAAACAGTATCTGGTGAAAGCCGGAGACGAAATCAAGGTCGAAAAACTACCCCTTAAAGCGGGGGATAACGTGGTGATGGATGAAGTATTGCTGACGGCTGATGTCGACGGCAAAATGGTCAAGGCTGGCCAGCCGATTGTGGCCGGAGCCAAAGTCGAGTGTGCGGTGCTCAAGCAAGATCGCTACCCGAAAGTCACTACTATCAAGTACAAATCTAAGACTCGTTACCGACGCCAAAAAGGGCACCGGCAGGCGTATACCTTGCTCAAAGTAAACCAGATCATTCCTGGTAAATAGTTTGCAAGTCCTCTTTCTGGATGTATACCAAGAAGACGCTTTTGTGTGCTTATTACGCATTCATGTACCCACATGTTGCGTTTAAGATAGACGACAGCAGTTCTTTCCTAATTGACTTTGCTATCAACCCAACACGGAGGTGGAAATGCAGCGCTTAAAGGCCGCAGCCGCTGTTGGGCACGGAGCCCATAGCGTTAGTCTCAAACAGCATCTGATTGGTGTGGCTGTTCTGATGCGTCCACTCAATCTCCTGGCCGCTCTTCTTCTAGTCATCATAACGTCTGTTCGTCCAGGAGGATCAAGTTTAGCGGCAACGGATCTGTGGTGGTTAAGTCTAGGTGTAGTACTGATCGGTGCAGGCGGTTATGCACACAACGACTACTGCGATATACGGATCGACCGCCGAAATCGCCCTAGACGGCCGTTAGTATGTGGCGTGGTCCAACCCCATCAAGCCTTGTCTCTGTTCGTGTGCACGACTGTAGTTGGGCTGGGGTTTATGCTGCTCGTTCATCCGGTGCTTTTCTTCTTTGGGGTGATGGCCGCCACTTCTTTGGTTGTATACTCTAAGTGGCTGAAGAATAAGTCAGGCCTAGCTGGAAATCTCTACATCGCAATAATGGTTCCAGCTCCGGCGCTGTTTGTGGGCTACATTCGATGTAGCTTGCAGCATGTTTGGCCGATTTTCACGCTGCTGTTTGCTCTGACCTTGTTTCGCGAAATGTTGAAAGATGTTGAAGATGCGTCGGGAGATCTTCTGGGCGGCAGGTCGACTCTAGCCACCGTGGGGGCGTGGCGTTTGATTCGCGTTATCGCTATGGTTTGTGTCGGTGGTGCTGCGATGATAACTATAATGTACTGTCTATCGCACCAAAAAACCGGCAGTGAACTTGGATTGGTCATGTTGCCGCTCGGAGCTCTGATTGGGGCTACGATAGGCTGGATGATCGGGCGTATCACCAGCACCGCACTAAAGCACCTACTGAAGGCCGTCATGTTCATCTTTATCGTAGCGTTCTACCTGGTCTAGACGCCAGCAGTACGGTAAAACAATTCGGTTGCTCGAATTAAGTAGGGCAACCTCTTTTATTATTTAATTCCTTCCTTTCATCGCGTTGGCCAGGGTGATTTCGTCGGTGTATTCCAACCGCTTGACAAAATGGCTAAGGTCAGTTACACTGCCATGCGTTCCAACGGTATGGATAAAGGGGCGCTTTGCGAAAGGAGTGGGTATGGCGACGCTCTATCTGGTAGTCCTGTTTGTCATCGCTATCTTGTTGGTATTGTTCATGCGGACTCGTCGCGTACTAGCGCGGAATCCATTGTACTCGGTTACTCTGGCGATCGAAGGTATTGCTGATCCACAATTCCGACTGGATGTGTGTGCTATCCTATCCCGAAGACGGATCGTGGTCGAAAACTGCCCGGTGCCCTCGTTAGAAGACTCTGACCCAAAACAAGTGGAACGTGAATGGGCGGGGCTTGATCACGCCATTACGCTTATAAGGGACGAGGGTGGTGACATCCATGTGGGTGTGCGGTTCAGGTACGATCTTCGTAACGAAATCGGCTTTGTGCGCACTGATGGCACCGGTCAAGATCCCAGCGCGTCGGAAGTCGGCCGGGCGATCCTAGCAATTCTCCAGCGCTAGGCGGGGCAATTGGCAACATCGACATTAATGGTTGGTCTCCATGCCAACCTTTTCTATTTGGTGTGCTAACTTCTTCCCTTCAGCGCGCTGGCCAGGGTGATTTCGTCGGTGTATTCAAGGTCGCCACCCATAGGAAGTCCGCGCGCCAGACGGGTGACCTTACCAACAAAGGGACCCGCCAGTTTTTTTAAATAAATCGAAGTAGACTCACCTTCCACATCCGGGTTTAAAGCCAGAATTATCTCATCGATCTTCAGGCGCGCTTTTTTGACCCGCTCGATCAGGCTTTTGACATTGAGCCGGTCGGGCGTAATACCTTCAATCGGATTCAAGACGCCACCCAGCACAAAGTAGAGCCCTCGGTATGCCCCGGTTTTTTCCAGCGAGATTATTTGGGAAGACTCGGCCACCACGCAAATCTGCTGGGAGTTTCGTGAGCGGTCACGGCAGACGGAGCACGGGCTGGTTTCGGTCAAAGCATGGCAGACCGAACACTGGCCAATCTGGGTTTTTAGATGGGTTAAGGTCCGAATTAGAGCATCGATCTCATTAGCCGGTTGTTGCATTAAGTAGAGAGCAAACCGCTCGGATGTTTTTGGTCCGATGCCGGGCAGTTTGTTGAATTCTTCGACGAGGGCTTGGATCGCCTTAGGTAGCTGATACATAGAGATTGGTTATAAGCGATGGAATAATAGTGCTCGTCATTGCGACCCCGGACTTGGTCCGGGGGTGGCAATCCCCCTGTATAGAGAACCTGCATCGGGATTGCTTCGTCATTCGCTTCGCTCATTCCTCGCAATGACGTGACTCTTTTTAACTCATTCCCGGGATATTGAAATCACCGCTGGCGCGCATCTTCTCAACCATGATTTTCTGGACTTTCTTCACCGCTTCATTAAAGGCGTCTTTGGCTGCCTGTTCAGCCTTCTCTTTATGGTCCAGCTGTAACAGTTCGGGTTTAATTTCAACCCGCAGTACTTCCTGATTGCCATCCATGACCACTGAAACACCGCCCTGTTCGGCCACCACCGACTCATTAGCCAGCTGCTTACGGACATTATTGGCTTTATCGCGCAAGTCTTTGAATTGTTTTAACTTTTCGAACATAAATGAGGACAATTAAGAAGTTAGAATTAAGAATTTAGAAAGGCAGATGCTCAAAAAGGGATTTCAATAATTCTACATTATAAATTATGAATTCTAAATTGCTTTAGAACGGGGGAGCGGATTGATCAACCATCGGCTGGCCCATCGCGTTTTCAAAGCAGACGCTGTTCTCATTGAAGTGCAATCGGACGACGCCGGTCGGGCCGTTGCGATGCTTGGCGATGTGCAGTTCGGCGACATTTAGCTCTTCTGGCTTGATTTCCTCGCGGCGATAATTACGATCGGCTGCCTTGCGATAGATAAACATTACCACATCGGCGTCCTGTTCGATAGAGCCGGATTCACGCAGGTGGGCCAGCTTAGGGATAGCCGGTTTATTCAATTCCACGGCGCGGGACAGCTGGGACAGGGCAATAACAGGAATATTGAGTTCACGCGCCACGGCTTTGAGGCCGCGGGTGATTTCGGCGACTTCCTGGACCCGGTTATCGCCCAGGCCGCGTCCCTCCATCAATTGCAGGTAATCGAGTATCAAAACATCTAAGCCGTGTTCGGACTGCAGGCGACGGGCTTTGGTGCGGATTTCCATGACGTTAGCCGTGGCTGAATCATCAATGAAAATCTTAGCCTCTGATAGCTTACCCATAGCGTGGCCGATGTTGGTAAAGTCATCCTGTTCGCCCTGGTCGGATAGCTTGCCGGTGCGTAGCTTCCAAAGGCTGACCCGCGCTTCGGAACACAAAAGGCGATCGATCAGCTGTTCCTTGGACATTTCTAGGCTGAATATGCCAACTGAAGCTTTGGCCTTGACCGCGATCTGGCGGGCAAAATCCAGCGCCAGTGAAGTTTTGCCAACGGAAGGGCGGGCAGCAACTATCACCAGGTCGGATTTTTGAAAACCAGCCAGGAGATTATCCAAATCAATAAAACCGGTGGAAATACCCCGCAGTTTGCCGCCTTCGCGATGCAACTCATCCATCCGATCAAAAGCTTCGGTCAACAGGCTGCGAATCGGAACAAAGTTCTGCTTTAAAAATTTCTGTGATACGCGAAAAAGTGACTGCTCAGCTCGATCGAGCACCGCCTCGACGTCCTCGCCCTCTTTGTAACCCAGTTGGGCGATTTCCGTGGCAGACTCAATCAGCCGGCGCAGAGTCGACTTTTTCTGGACAATGTGGGCATAATGAACCACGTGGCTGGAGGTAGGCACCGTGTTGGCCAAGGTGGCCAAATAACTACGCCCGCCCACGATTTCGAGCTTGTTATTTTCCGACAGCCGATTGGCCAGGCTCAAAAGGTCGATCGGTTCGCGCTTAGCGTAAATCTCCACCATCGCCTCGTAGATAAAGCGATGGATATCACGGTAAAAATCAGCCGGCTGCAATACATCGCCGACCCGGATAATCGCGTCCTTATCAATCAATAACGAGCCCAATACGGCCTGCTCGGCTTCGTCATTCTGGGGTGGTATTTTCTCCAGTGGCGTAGTTAATTTTGGGTCCTCGTTGGCCATAATTCCGTCCTATTTAGTCCCTATATCTTACTGGCTGGCGGGGATTTGAGCAAGCCTTATTTCATCACCAGATTATGCACAGGAAATGCACCTGGTTAATTTATATAATTTTTGCCCTAAACCAAAAAAACCGCTATACTGCATCGGTATGAATATACCTGAATACATTGTTCTTGACGTTGAGACTACTGGATTCCGACCTAGCGATGGACACTGCATCATCGAAATTGCCGGCGAGAAAATCCGAGGCGCGACCGTAACCGAAACCTACCACTCTCTAGTTTTATCGGAACGGATCATCGATGCTGAATCTCAAAGCGTCCACGGCATAACTAATGAAATGCTGCGTCTGGAAGGCCGTCCACCCGAGATCGTACTGCCGGAATTTGTGGCATTCGCGGGGGCGCTGCCTTTGGTAGGGCATAACGTCAGCTTTGATCTATCTTTTGTTAATGCGCACCTCGCCCGTTTGAAACAGCCGCTAATGACTAATTTAGTGATCGATACGTGTGATTTGGCTCGACGCCATTTGATTATTTCTTCGTATGGACTGGAAAAGGTAGCGGCTTATCTGGGAGTGCCGCAGCCGTCAGCCCACCGCGCCCAGGTGGATGTGTCGGTGACTCGTCAGGTATTTATGAAATTACAACAGAGTATCACCGGAAAAGGTGGCCAAATTATACCTACTCGGAGCACCGGCCTGCCGGTAAATAGCACCAACAACGCTCCGTTACCACCCTTGCCAACTCCGCCGGTGGCTAGATTATTTTAATAATACAAACAATAAGACCAGGTGAGAAAAGTATCACCTGGCCTGGCAGAAGCGGGAGAGTGAAGCGGTAGTTCGCGCTGACGCGATGCAGTTACCGCAGAATCACAATCCGCTGGGTGTTGATGTTGTCCGGCGTGGACAACCGGACGAAGTAGATGCCGCTGGCTACCCGCTGGCCCGAATCGGAATATCCGTCCCAGCCGAACGTGTAGTTACCAGCCGGGTGGTCGTTCGTGGTGGCGATCTGACGGATATGCCGTCCGGTCGTATCATAGATCGCGAGGTTGATCGATCCGATCCTGGGCAGAGACAGCGTGATCTGTCCGCCGGCTACCGTCATCGGGTTCGGAGCGAAGGTTATGGCAGGTAGGCTGGTGATCGCCAAAGATTCAGCGGGCTCATCGGGGGAGACGACAATCTCGTCGCCCATTTTCTGCTGATTGAAGAGGTTTACCGCGATGACCGAGCCGTTCGGATAGTACCGCAGTTCGGTGCCGATCCAGCGGCCGTTCGCCCGGCGGATGAAGCGCTGTTTCACGAGATACGGCTGGCCGGTGACCGGTATTTCGTCAGTGAACGGGTAGCCGATGCTGTCAAAGCGTCCATGGCTCTCCCAATACCCGCGGATTGCTCCGTGCAGCTCACACGCCTGGTTGACCGTGTCGCTACTTGGCAGGTAGGGCGCTACAGCCGATGAGTAGAGGGGTGCTTGGGTATCGTACAGGATCACCGGGTTGGAATAGGTACCACCGAGTAGGTCAATAGCGATCGCCGTAGTAAACGCAATCGGGTGAGCGTATGGTAGGAGTCCGTTGCCTGAAGCGGGTTGGCCGAACACAATGCGTCCACCATTGTCACTGTAGCATTTGCTCAGCTTGTAGGAGTAGAGGGAACTACGGGTGTTTCTTTGGAAAACGCCCGGGCCGTGATGTCCATTGGTGCCGTCCCAGTGGAACGGCCCAGAACCGAAACCGGTCTTCTGGAAAACCCAACCGAACTGGAAATCTTGCCGCCAGCCACCGTTGTATGAGTAGCGGTCGCCAATGGGATTGCCCATGTTCGATCCGGCGCAACCATGATCGGACGCCCAGATATTCCGGAAGAAGCTGCTCACAGCGTAAGCTTGGGTGGACCCACCGATGATATCGATCACGATAGATCCATTCTGGTAATCCCGGATGTAGATCCAGCTGTTGCTGCTAGCGGACGGATGCCACTCGTGTACATTCGACGTAGCGCTTCCCAGCCAGGTGTTTCGGCTCCGGCATTCACCGATCTTCTGGGTGGCCAAGGTGATGTTCGGTGCCGGGTCCTTGAAGAGAATGAATTGGGTAACGCTACCAGCCGGCTTGTGTGTCAGCCGCGCTCCATTCCATGATTCACAGCCCATTTCCGTGACGTCGAAGGATAGATTGTCGGCGACGGCTGTTGTGTACATGACGTGGATGCTGGTCACGCCAATGCTTCCCACGACGGGAAGATTGCTAATGGTGTAGTCCGCGTTGCTAGCCTGGGAAACCCAGGAGCTGGGAGCACCCGTACAGATACCTTGGAGATCCGGCCTCATGTACAAGGACCACCAGGTGCAGTTTCCGTGCGAGCAGCACGAGAAGGGGTTGTTGTACGAGTTGTACCCGACGCAGTACTCGACCGCGGAGGCCGTGACCGGCAAAATGACTGCCAGAATCACCAGCCCGACAAGCAAACGTTTCATGACCAGTTCCCCCTTTCTGGGGTGGTAGAACAGTTTGGGCAACCGATTGAGAACATCTATCGGATCACCGGGCAATTGAATAGGGACTATCTATTTGCACGTCCTGCATGTTGGACGGTTATTTTCAAGGAACTTACTTGCCAATAAAAAGGACGCAATTCGTTCGTCCTCATGTTTTTTGTACACCTGGGTGAAAATTTTGTCAAGTAGGCGTGCCAATAATCTTTAGGAAAAGCTAAAATATTGGTAGTATTGGCCAATTGTTATAGCAAAACACTTGCCAAAAGCAGGCATTTTTGTTAGTATTGCAACGTTCCATAATATGGGCGCATAGTCTCGATGTGGCCGTAGGCCAATCGGGATCCCGATCGGTCACTCTGTGACCGCATCGGGGCTCAGTAATTTAATGTAATGTGTTAATCTGTATAAATAGTATTATCGTGGGCGCATAGCTCAGTTGGTAGAGCAGTGGCCTTTTAAGCCAACGGTCGGGGGTTCGAATCCCTCTGCGCCCAATTTGTGCCAAGAAGTCAATCGTCAGCATATGTCTGGTAGTATCCTCTGCGCTTTTGTAAATTTACTAAACTCATCACATCGCATGAATCCAGTACGTTCTGCTAAATCTAGGAGGCGCAAGATACTGTATTTTGAGGATGATGCGTTTCTTCGCGGTATGTATCAGACGAAATTCCAGAATGCCGGGTTTGACGTTGCAGGATATGAATCGCCGACCCAAAGTCCGGTAGATGTTGTGATAAGAGAGCAACCAGATCTAATTTTGATGGATGGTATTATGCCTGACATAGACGGAGTTAAGGCAACCGTTCTATTAAAGTCCGATGCAAGGACACGGAACATCCCAATACTCGGATTAGATAACATCGGGGGTGAATATGCAAACAAAGCCAAGAGAGCCGGTATGGCTGATTACATGGTTAAAGCGACACATCGGCCATCAGAAGTCGTTGCTCGAGTCTGTGAGATACTGGGAATACCCATTCCAAAAGGGGCTCATGTATCCCAAACGGTTGACACTGTGCAACATTTACAGGATCAGACCGACAAACGACAGTCGCGCGCCATTGAGGACGATACCAACCATGGGAGGACGGGGTGGCGAGGACTTCCAAATTATGTAGTAGGAAAGTTTGTGACCGCTTTGATATACTTGGCTGTTGTCGTCTCAGTCTTTTGGGTGATCGGGGCTGTGGCGTATTTGTGGTATCTGCGGTATGGAAGCTGGTCGGCGGTTTGGGAGCGCTTCATGTTGGGCTCAAGTTAAATTACGTTGATTCTAGGGTCGGCGGTACTTTTTTGTTTTACAAACCAACTTTAAGAGGTTATAGTTAATAAATTCAGCAACTATTCAGGAATGTAAAATAAGCTGATAATGAAAAGAAAGGCTGAATAATATTATCACCAACAATATGAGAATACTATTAGTCGAAGATGAACATAAAATCGCCCATGCGCTCAAACGCGGTCTGGAACAAGAATCATATGCCGTGGACGTGTTATATGACGGCGAAGCTGGTATGGCGCGAGCGTTGCGGGGAAATTATGATCTACTGATTCTTGACCGCATGCTGCCGGGCGGTCATGACGGTTTGGAAATATGCCGAGCTATCCGAACCAAAGGATTGCATCAGCCGGTGTTAATACTAACCGCGCGGGACAAAACCAGCGATCGGGTCGAGGGGCTTGATTGCGGAGCCGATGATTATCTGGTTAAGCCGTTTTCGTTCGAGGAACTATTGGCTCGGATTCGTGCCTTATTGCGCCGACCAAACCAGTCGATTGGTACCTTGTTAAAAGTCGGTAATCTGGAACTGCATCCGGAAACTTTTACGGTAAGACGGGGCGAACAATCAATCGAATTGTCCAACAAGGAGTTTGCTCTGTTGGAATATCTGATGCGTAATCCCGGTCGGATCATAACCAAGGAACAATTGATCCAGCACGTCTGGGATTTTGACGCCGATATATTACCCAACACAGTCGAAGCGTTTATCGCGTCATTACGAAAAAAGATCGATAAACCGTTTAACCAACCCGAGATGATAAAGACCGTGCGCGGTTTCGGTTATCAATTGAATCAACCTCAGTGATAAAGATTAACTCCACCATACGCATGGCCGGTTGGTACACGCTGATCATCATGATTGTCAGTGTGGCGTTTACCGTGGCATTGTATCACTTCACAGCTGGGCAAGTGGAAGCCGGTTTCAATCGCCAGGTGCAAATGTATCGTGAACGACCACGTGAACCGGTGCCGGGCTTCTTTAAAGCTTATGAGGACCTGATGCGCAATGAGATCAATGAAATCGTTGGGCGGATTCGTTGGACGCTGTTCGGCGTGAATGGCGCTGTGCTATTAATTGGCGGTGCGGCCAGCTATGTGATTGCGCGTCGCACGTTGGGACCGATCGAAAATAATTTAAGGATTCAAAAGCAGTTTTCAGCTGACGCGTCGCACGAATTACGAACTCCGCTGACGGCGATGCGGACCGAAATCGAAGTGGCCTTGCGCAGCGTTGGTTCGGATCCCAAAGAATACGAACAGGTGTTAAATAGTAATCTTGAAGAAATTCAACGTCTCGAGAATATTTCACGCGGCTTGTTGAAATTAGCTCGGCACGAAAACAATCAGACCATCCAGCTTGACGCGGTTAATCTCGATTCGGCAATTTCCGAAGCCATAAAACAGCTAAACGCGGCTACTAAACAGAAAGCCATCTCGATAAATATTAAGCCAGCTAATCTGGCCATACAAGGCGATCGAGATAATTTGGTCGAACTGTTTGTCATACTGCTTGATAACGCGATCAAGTACAGTCACCCAAAAACTACCATTGAGATTAAAACGCAGTCGGACAGTAAGTGGGCCATGATTAGCGTGATTGATCAAGGCATCGGAATCGCACCCGAACATTTACCGCGTATATTTGATCGTTTTTATCGCGCGGACAGTTCGCGGACAAAGAATAAAGTTGACGGTTACGGTTTAGGCTTGCCAATCGCGCGGCAGATTGTCGAGCGGCACCACGGCATAATTGAGGTACACAGCCAGATTGATAAAGGCACTGAGGTGATTGTTAAATTGCCTAGATTCTAAAGTATAATTTATCTACGCTCGCCATATCAGGCGTGTTGCGGGTTTTTATATTGACAAATCCAGTCTTTCCGGTATACTAAGCCCGGATTTGAAGGACGTGGAATACGGACAAAGGAGGGGAATCGTGTTCGGATCAAGCACTCGAGTCATTGGAACCTTACGCCGGTTAAGTGAGTTACCGGAGCCTAAACGAACCAATGCTGTCTGGGTCTACAACCATCTGGTCTGCATTGACCACCTACGTGATGGGCCGTGGTTGGTGGGAACGTTGGCTGGGGTGGTGTTTCTTGTGCTGGCGGGGTCTATAGTGATCTTTCTGCTCGGCCCCGTAGATATGATCAAGACGGCGGTTGGTTTCGTGGTTCTGTTTGCTGGCTGTTCGTGGGCCTGCAAATACATCGCTAAGGAACTCTGGTACCAGCCCAGGATAGATCGTTGTGTGGCACAGCTCAGGCAGGGACCATTTTCCAGCTTTCGAGACTTTCGTGATGTCCTAACTGATATCGAGCAGTACGACCCTGAAGTCGTGCGTATGTGGCAACGGTTATGGGGACGTCCGAAATTACCACCGGCTTAGTCGGGTGTCGACTGGGTAGCAATGCACAGACCTCCCTTGAGAGACGGGGGTCTGTTTTCTTTTGGTATCATAAATATCATATCTGGCTAATTCATGTTATAATACAACAAACACACATATGCCAACGCACGTTTGGTACAAATTGAAACGTACACGCGTACTGGAACTCCTCAAGACACGAGCCAGCGGCCTGTCTAATCGTGAAGTCGCATTGCGTCGCAAACAGCACGGATTAAACGAACTGGCCCGCGGACGGCGGGTTGGTTGGTTGGTCGTGCTGGGAAATCAGTTTCGCGGTGCGTTGGTTTATATCCTGATTACGGCTGCCGTGATCAGTGCTCTGCTTCAGGACTACGTAGACATGGGTGTAATTCTAGCGGCGGTGGCGCTCAACGTCATCGTCGGCTTCATCCAGGAATATCGGGCCATGAACGCCATGGCCAAACTGCGCAGTGCCATGCGTTTTCAGGCGCTGGCCATACGCGACGGCGAAGAATGTTTGATTGACGCCGTCGAGTTAGTGCCGGGAGACATCATAATTCTCCGAGTAGGCTATAAAGTGCCGGCTGACATTAGAATAATAGAATGTGCCGATCTCGAAATTAGCGAAGCGCGTTTAACTGGTGAATCCGAGCCCGTGAAAAAAGATTTTCACGTGCAATCCAAGGAACTAGTCCTGGCTGATCGGGTAAATATGGCCTATATGGGTTCGGACGTGGTGGGTGGCCTAGGACGTGGCGTGGTCTGCGAGACAGGAGTCAATACCGAGATTGGCCGGATTGCTAGCCTGCTAAAAGATATCAAAGAAGAACAAACCCCACTGCAACGCCAGCTGGATTATCTCGGCAAAACAATCGGACTAATCGTTCTGATTGTCTGTTTTGTTGTTTTAGTCGCTGGTCTGGTGATGGAGCATGGTTTCCGGGAAATGTTTTCCACTTCTGTGGCCATTGCGGTGGCGTCGGTGCCGGAGGAGTTGGCGGTTGGTGTGACCGTCGTTCTAGCGGTGGGAATGCAGAGAATATTGAAACAGAAAGCATTAGTGCGAAAACTAGTGGCCGCGGAAACATTAGGCTCAACGACCGTGATTTGTACGGACAAGACGGGCACCCTAACCGAAGGGGCAATGCGCGTGGTTCGGATTATTACCAACAATCACGAATTGGAGGCCGCTAGCACCGACTTCAATTCACGCGCTAAGGAGATTGGAGACCGAGCCAGCTTCATGACCGCTTTGAAAATTGGCATATTGTGCAATGACGGTCATGTGGATCGCGAGGGAAAGCCGACAGAAAAGTGGACTTATATCGGCACCCCAACTGAGCGAGCGCTGCTACAGGCGGGTAGCGAAGTGGGACAGCGGCAGCATCGCTTGGAAAAAGAGTATCCACGCGTGGCCACGATACCATTTTCATCCGAACAGAAATTCATGATCACCATGCATCGCGAGGCTTCCAGTAGTCGGGTAGCGTATCTTAAGGGCGCGCCCGAAGTGGTAATGGGCTTTATCGGACGGATTGATATCGATGGTCAGGTTGTTCCCTTTACATCCGAAGCGAGAACTCAAATCAAGAAACGGTATGAAAAGCTTAGCGCGGAGGGGTTGCGTACGCTGGCGTTGGCTTATCTGCCCAACGCGTCGCCAGATGATAAATTGCCAATTGATCTAGCTCAAAGTAAAGACTTTGTGTTTGTTGGCTTAATGGGCATTATGGATCCGGTTCGGTCGACGGCGAAACAAACCATCGCCGAATGTCGTAGCGCGGGCTTGCATGTCGTCATGATCACGGGTGATCATAAGTTTACCGCTCAAGCTATTGCGCGCGAGCTTGGGCTACCATCAAAATCAGAAAACATTATGGAAGGATCGGAGCTGCAGAAACTGAATCACGGTGAATTGAAAAAGCGGGTCAGAGATATATCGGTTTACGCTCGAGCTACTCCCGAGGATAAATTACGTATTGTGCGGGCCTGGCAAAGTTTGGGTGAAGTGGTAGCGATGACTGGGGATGGGGTCAATGACGCTCCGGCCCTGCACTCGGCCAATGTGGGCGTCGCATTGGGATCGGGTACAGATATCGCCAAGGAAACAGCCGATATTGTCATGCTGGATGATAATTTTGCCACCATCGTGGCGGCTATCCGCCAGGGGCGGGTAATATTTGATAATATTCGCAAGATGGTATTGTATTTGCTGTCCGACAGTATGGCCGCGGTGGTGGTGATTGCCGGCTCGTTAATAATCGGCCTGCCTTTACCCCTCCTGCCCGTCCAGATACTTTGGATAAATTTAGTAACGGATGGGTTTCCGGTAGTGGCATTGAC
Source organism: Patescibacteria group bacterium (assembly GCA_041661625.1). Lineage (NCBI taxonomy): Bacteria > Patescibacteria group bacterium. Next base: position 34,423 of record JBAZUB010000003.1, read on the forward strand.
ACAGGAAACAGACGAAAGTGACGTCATGCAGCGCCCGCCTATTTCCCGCCGTGTGTCGATTATAAATCTGCACATGAAAACCGTGATCGCAGTGATTAGCTCGGTAGCTGGTTTGCTGACACTGGGCGTATTCACCTATTATTATCAGGTGTCAGATACAATTGATTTAGCGCGCACGATGGCATTTGCTACATTAGGCATGAGTACTATATTTACAGTCTATAGTTGTCGCACTTTGCGCACTCCCATCTGGCGTGCTAATCCATTCGCCAACAAAGCCTTAACTCTGGCCGTAAGCGCCAGTTTGATATTTCAATTATCGGCCATATATTTACCGGGTTTGTCGGGGCTATTGGGTTCCGTACCGTTGGGCTGGTCGCATTGGGGCGTGGTCTTGGCTAGCGTAATAAGCGTGCTGGTATTGATTGAAGTTATTAAAGGTATTTTTATTAAGAATCAAACTCATGAACTGGAATAAATATCTGCACATTCTAGCAATAGTGTCGTTAGTTGTTTTGGTAATCATTGAATACGCCTGGAACTTTGATACATTTCAACGCCGGGCGGCGCTGTCGATCACCGGCATCATTGGCGGCTTGATTTATCTTTGGTTGTGGGCGGTGGCGCGTAAGCAGGACATTTATTTTCCGGGTATCGTCAGCCTGTTAGTCGCGGCTAGTGTTTGGTTTGATGGTGCCGCCAATTTTTGGCATCTATTCGGCCGTTTTTTATGGTGGGACAAAATGGCTCACTTCACCGGATCGTTTGCGCCGATAGCGGTCTTGTTCACCTATTTGTATCAGTTAAACCAACAGGGAAAAATTAAATTGCCGGGATGGTCGTTCAGTCTCTACAGCATCAGCTTGGTTTCTTTATTGTCGGTGCTTTACGAGATATCCGAATATGCCGGTGACGTCTGGTTTCATACCAATCGAGTTACCGATCTATTCGACGCGGCCGACGACCTAATGTATAACGTATCGGGTGCCTTATTCGTGGTGCTGGTGTTTTGGGCTTGGCGGGCAGTTAAAAAGACAAATAGCAAGAAGCAATTGACAAGGAAGAAGGAAAGAGGGCTAGCTGAGTTTTCCAATCAACCATAGAGCAGGTGCCATTCGGTATGAAAGATCGCTGATCGGTTCATTCAACATTTTGCGAAAAGTTGAATTGAGTCGGTCGCATTGTTGCGAAATAACAAGGCCGCCTTTTTACCAAAAGGCGAATCCTTTGTGATAAAAACATTTTCGCGAAAACCTGCCCGCCAGACAAACCAGGCGTTGGCAGGCAGGGGTTAAAAGGTAAGCCATGAACGCGAAATCCCGTTTCTTGTGTAAATTTTGACACCAGCAGTAAAAATCGTTATAATTTGATGGTATTTAACCAACATTTTACTATGAATCAGGCACGAATTGCAGAAATTGGCAGCCAAGTAGGCCAAGAAACGACAATTAGAGGCTGGGTTTTTAATGTACGATCGTCTGGCAGTATCTTTTTCCTTCAAATTCGCGATGGCAGCGGACGGATTCAGGCAATAGTGAGTAAAAAAGAGGTTTCGGGTGAAACCTGGGAGGTTTGCCAGCGGCTGACTATGGAAAGCTCTGTTTGCTTGATTGGTAAGGTTCGGGAAGACAAACGCTCTCCGTCTGGCTATGAATTGGACGTCAAAGACGTTTCAGCCTACCAAGTGGCCGAGGACTTTCCGATTGCGAAAAAGGATCACGGCATCGAGTTTCTAATGGACGAGCGGCATCTCTGGCTCCGGTCACCGCGCCAAGAGGCGATTTTGCGCGTTCGGGATGAAATAATCTGGCAATTACGCAAGTTTTTCAAGGAACAGGGTTTTGTTATGGCGGATACGCCGATTTTGACGCCCACATCGTGTGAGGGCACCACCACCTTATTTGAAACCGAATATTTCGATACCAAAGCCTATCTAGCCCAATCCGGCCAGTTGTATAGCGAAGCCATCGTGGCCGCGTTGGGAAAAGTCTATGATTTCGGACCGACTTTCCGGGCGGAAAAGTCCAAAACCCGCCGGCACCTGATGGAGTTCTGGATGCTTGATGCCGAGATGGCATTTGTCGACAACAAGGCCAGTATGCGCGTTCAAGAGGAAATGGTCAGTTATGTCATTCAAAATGTAATGTCAGAAAGAGCAGCTGATCTGGCAGTGTTGGAACGCGACACGAAAATTTTAGCCAAGACAAAAACTCCATTCCCGCGCATTACTTACGATGAAGCGGTAGCGTTGTTGCAAAAAGAAGGTTCCAGCATCAAAGCGGGTGACGATTTTGGCGCCGATGAAGAAACGATTATTTCCAGTCACTATGACCGCCCGGTATTCATTACCAATTATCCCAAAGATATCAAAGCTTTTTACATGCAACCTGACCCGAAGAATCACGATCGCGTGCTATGCAGTGATCTAATTGCGCCGGAAGGATATGGTGAGATCATCGGGGGTTCGCAGCGCATCGATGATCATGATCTATTGCTCCAGCGCATGAAGGAGCACAAACTGCCGATCAAGGATTTCCAATGGTATCTCGATCTGCGCAAATACGGATCGTTCCCGCATTCCGGGTTTGGTTTGGGCTTGGAGCGCTTGGTGGCTTGGATTTGTAAGCTTGATCACATTCGGGAGGCAATTCCATTCCCAAGATTAATGAATCGATTACGACCCTAACCATGAATCGTATCTACACAATTGAAGCGTTAAACAAGGTCGATGCGGTTGTTACCGTGGCGGGCTGGGCCGAGACCGTGCGTAAGATGGGTAAAATAGTGTTTATCAATCTACGCGACAAACAAGGTCGGCTGCAGATTATCTGCGACCCATCCAACGAATCGGTGGCCGCGATTGCCAAGACCGTTCGGCCGGAATTTGTGCTTCGTGCCACAGGCGTGATTGCCAAGCGGGCTGGCCAAAATGTCAACAAAGATACCCCCACTGGAGCAATCGAACTGCAGGCGAGTGAGCTGGAAATTTTGAGCACTGCGCAAACGCCGCCGTTTGAAATAGTCAATGAAGACAGGCAAGCTTCCGAAGAAATACGCTGCCAGTACCGCTATCTCGATCTGCGCCATGAGAGGATGCGGCACAACCTCCAGAAACGTCACGAGATGTTGCAGTTTTTACGATCCTGGCTGTCGAATCAGCACTTTACCGAAATACAAACGCCGATTCTGACCAAATCAACACCGGAAGGCGCCCGCGACTTCTTAGTGCCGTCGCGCAACCACAGAGGCAAGTTTTTTGCCTTGCCGCAATCGCCCCAACAATACAAGCAATTGTTAATGGTGGCCGGCGTTGAACGGTATTTCCAAGTAGCCCCGTGTTTTCGCGACGAGGACGCGCGGGCCGATCGCAGTCCGGGAGAATTCTACCAGCTAGATATGGAGATGTCGTTTATGTCACAGGAAGAAATCCTGCAGCTGACCGAACAGATGTTTACCGAGATGGTGCGGAGGGTGTTTCCTGATAAACAAATTATGCAGACCCCTTGGCCGCGCTTGACTCACGCTGAAGCCATAAAAAATTACGGTACCGACAAGCCTGATTTGCGCCGGGACAAGAAAGTTAAGGACGAGCTGGCTTTCGCCTGGGTGGTGGATTTTCCATTGTTTGTGAAGCAGACTAAGGAAGACTTTTATCACGGTTCGGGTGCCGCCCAACTGGCGCCATCACACCACATGTTTACAGCACCGCGCGAGGAAGATGTTCCTTTGTTGGACTCTAATCCGTCAAAAGTCCGGGCTTATCAACACGATATGGTGCTGAACGGTGTCGAGGTTGGCGGCGGCAGTATTAGAATCCATCAATCGGCCATACAGGAAAAGATTTTCGATATCATTGGTTTTACCAAGGACCAGAAAAAACAATTCAAACATTTGCTGACCGCGTTCCAGTACGGTGTTCCGCCCCACGGCGGGGTGGCGCCGGGTATTGAGCGCCTGCTCTATGCCATTCTGGGCGAGCCAAGCGTCAAAGAAGTAATGGCGTTTCCGCAGACCAGTGAAGGCCGCGATCCGATGATGGGCTCACCGTCAAAAGTGGCTCCACAGCAATTACGGGAACTGGGATTAAAAGTCGAAAAGGAAATTAAGGAATAAACATATGACATTTTCCTCCCTGCAACGCTACATTCTTCGGGAGGCCTATATGAGCCGGCAAAAGCAATTCAGCCGGCGCGGTATGGCGAAGTTCTATCAATACCACAAACCGATGCCATCCGCTAAAGATCAGCAGAATATTATCACTAAAAGCATCGAGCGTCTGATTGATAAAGGATATTTAATCGGCTATGGCCGCCGGACGCCCCAAAAATGGTTTATTGACAGTATCGCGTTGACCGCGCCAGGAAGGAAAGCAGGAAAAAAGTTTATGGGCGAACAACAAGCGCTTCCATTAAGAAATTCAAAATTAAGAATAAAAAATTCAAAATAAAGGTTTATATTCGGCAAGATAGCTGAAATAAAATATCCATAAGTTTACATTTTGAATTTTACATTTTAAATTAATAAAACATGGCCATCTCAAAGCGACTGCTAACCACGTTAGACAAAAACAAAGTTAAGTACGACGTGGTGCCACATAAGACAGTCTATACCGTGCATGATTTGGGGCAGACATTAAAACAGAAAGTCCAAACCATTGCCAAAACCCTGCTAGTAAAAGTTGATAAGGAATATTATTTAGTGGTTCTGCCCGCCCACTACAACCTCGATTTCGGCAAGGTTAAGAAGGCATTAAAAGCCAAGAACGTCAGCATGGCCAAAGAAGGCGAGATGAAGACCAAGTTCAAAGTAAAACCGGGCGCGATGGTGCCGTTTGGCTTTATGCATAAGCTGGAAGTGCTGCTGGACCGATCATTATTGCGCGCGGAAAAAGTCCTGTTTGGCGCCGGAACTTTCACCGACAGTCTGCGTATGAAAGTTAAGGATTTCGTGAAGGTGCAGGAAGTGCAGACGGGGGACTATGGTAAAAAGAAGAGCAAATAACAATTAACAAGTAACAAGGAACAAGGAAGGAGTTTCCGAAAAGCGATATGCCGAAATTATTCCTTCTGAATTCTCAATTCTAAATTGACTTCCGACGTGGCGTATAACTTCAAACTGGAACAATTCGAGGGTCCGCTCGACCTGCTGCTCAAACTGATCGAGGAAGAAAAGCTGGACATTACCACCGTATCATTGGCCAAAGTAGCCGATGAGTATTTGCGTTACATTGAATCATTAGAAACGGTCAATCCCGAAGAGCTGGCCGATTTCCTGGTGGTGGCCGCAAAGTTATTATTGATCAAGTCGCGCTCATTGCTGCCCGTGGTCGAGATCGAGACTGATGAGATTGATTTGGAGAAGCAGCTGAAGATTTATCGTGAGTATCTGGAAGCATCAAAACTGGTCGCGGCGCGGTTAGGCAAGAAAAAGTTTATGTATCTGCGCGAAGCCAGTCCGGCATTAATGGAGCCAATATTCAGCCCGCCGCCCCAGCTCAATGTCGATGAGCTCAAGTCGCTCATGCTGGAAGTGCTAGCGAAGATCGAACCGATTATCAACATTCCCGAGGCGGTTATCGAGCGAACTATTTCGATCAGTGAAAAGATCCAACATATCAAAGATCTGGTGGCTCGCGCCGAGGGTACCAATTTCCGGACACTACTTGGTTTGGCAAATAACCGTACTGAGATTATTGTCACTTTTTTAGCCTTACTCGAGTTAATTAAAGAAGAGCATATTACATTTCAACAAGACAATATATTTGAAGATATCACCATTACGGTTTGCCAGAAGGAAGAAATTCAAAATTAAGAATTCAAAATACAAAATGAATGTTGTTTACTGCGAAATAATACCAAAAAATTGTAATTTTAAATTTTGAATTGTAAATTTTACATTATATGACCTTGATCTCCCAACTTGAAAGCATTATATTTGTCGCTACCAAGCCGGTAAGTGTGGCCAAACTGGCGGAACTTTTGAAACAGTCCGAAGCCGATGTGGAAGCGGCGCTAGTCCAGATCAAAGAAGAGTACCAAAATGGACAGCGCGGCATCCAGCTGATTCGGCACGCTTCAAAAGTGCAATTCACCACCCAGCCGGATAACCGCAAGGTAGTTGAAACGTATTTAAAAGAAGAACAATTCGGCGAGTTAACCAAACCGGGACTGGAGACGCTGACGATCGTGGCGTACCGCGGACCGATCACCAAGCTGGAACTGGAAGCGATCCGGGGCGTGAATTGCAGCATGATCTTGCGTAATCTGCTGATTAAGGGACTAGTGGAAGCGACCGAGGATAAAACCAAGATGCGCACTACATACAATGTCACTTTTGATTTCATCCGTTTCCTCGGTTTGAGCCAAGTCAGCGAATTACCCGATTATGAGAAACTTTCACAGCATGAATCGATCGAGAAGGTGATTCAAATGAATACCCAAGAACAAACCTAAACTATGTGGCCAGCGCTGGCGATTAGCCTGTTTATTTTCACACAAATCTTGCCGTCATCATTTTTGGATCGGCCGCCGCAGGTTGGTTTTGATGCCCGCGGCCAGGGTCAGATTACAGCGGTGGTCCAGCCTACAGCGATAGTTTATCAAGCCGTGCCGCCGGTAAAAACCGGCAACAGCCTGGGCATAAAAACCACGGCTAGTTCAGCCATTGTGTATGAACCGGCCAGCCAAACGGTATTGTTCGCCAAAAATGTTGACGCGCTGCGCCCGATTGCCAGCCTATCAAAGCTTATGACGGCACTGGTATTTTTGGAGCATAATCCAGGGTTAGAGAAGGAAGTCGAGATCACGGCGGACGATATCGTGCCGGGCGGATCGGATCACCTCAAGGCTGACGATCGCGTGACCGTCGAAAATCTATTTTATACTTGCTTGATTGGTTCGGACAATGTCGCCGCGTCTGCGCTGGCACGCTCGACAGGTTTGGCCACTATCGATTTTGTCGCCCAGATGAATGATCGGGCCAGTCGCATGGGTTTCACCCAAACTCATTTTGAAGAGGTAACCGGACTAAACCAGGCTAACGTATCGACGGCGGCCGAGGTGGCTCGGTTGCTGGATTACGCCTTGAATAATTCTTTGATCCGTCAAGCGGTGCTATTGCCAGAATATACGTTCATGCCGATTGATACCAACAAAACACGGCGCGTGACCAACACCGATCTGCTGATCGATTCGTTTATCCAAGTCGACGGCGGTAAAACTGGCTATACTAATGAGGCGGGATATTGTTTTGCCGCCCGAGCGTCGGACGGTAATGGGCATCGGATTATCGCGGTCGTGCTGGGTGCGGCGAATGACAGCGCGCGATTCCAGGAGGTGAAGGGCCTGATCGCCTGGACCTTTAGCAATTGGCTATGGAATAAATAAATATATGCTAGATAAACAACAACTGTGCAAATTTCTAGTTGAGGCGAAGAAGTCAACCTACGCCGCCGGAGAAACGGCCGGGAAAATAATTGAGAATGACAAGTCCACGACGCTAGTTTATGAAGTTGGTGATCTGAAGTATCATGACAACTATTTTGGCGGTGAACCATTTGGTGGTCGCGAAGTAGTTTTTCTGCATAATGAACCAATCTATATTATGACCTATTATGGTATGGTTGATGCGTCCGTTTCACACTTCGAAGCCGTTTATAAAATTTTACAAAAAGCATTATCGTTGATTCCTGAAGATCACCCTTATCGCGGCCCAAAAGAATATTCCGAAGACGGATTTATTTACCGAAATACCTATATTGGAGAAATCGACAATTTTTATGGCGAGGAAACAATCAGTTCGGCCGATGGAAAAGAAATATATAAAACACGCTATTGTGGGGGTTTTGTTAATCAAAGAAAGTAATAGTTATCGTCTGATATAAAATAGGAATAAGTTCGAAAATATGGTATGTTAAAAGGGCTAAACGGCTCGAAGACGCCTATATATGAACATCAAACCACTTCTCATCGGCAATTGGAAAATGAACCTGCTACCGGCTGAATCGGTTGATTTGGCGCATCAATATAAAGAGCGTCTAGCCAAGTACGCTGACCGAGTTACCATGGTAGCCGCGCCCAGTTTTACCTCCTTGATTCCGGTACGGAAAATATTGACTGGGTCACCGATCCGATTAGCCTGCCAGGACGTGGCACCAATTAAGCTAGGTCCATTGACCGGAGAAGTGGCGGCCGACTCACTGGCCGAGATCGGAGTCGAGTACGCGATTATCGGCCATTCGGAACGCCGTCATCTGCTAGGAGAAACAAATTTATTAATAAACGCGAAAGTCAAGCATGTCATTCGGTGCGGTCTGGTGCCCGTGATTTGCGTCGGGGAAAATCTAGCTGAACGGAACAGCTCCGGCAAAGAAATAAAAGTAACCGAACAGGTAAAGTCGGCCTTAGAAGGAATTGGCGCGCGTCAACCGATCGTGATTGCCTATGAGCCAGTTTGGGCGATCAGTACCAGCGGCAGCGGCTTGATAGCCGATCCCGACAGTGTCGCCGAAATGGCCGCGGTGATATATCAGGCTCTGATCGATCTATATCCCATAGAATTGATCATGAAATACTTTACGATCATCTACGGCGGCAGTGTCGACGAAACCAATGCAGTCGGTTTTCTCAAGGTCCGTTATATCAACGGCGCGCTGATCGGTGCTGCGAGTCTTGATGCGTCCAGACTATCAAATATTATTGCCTCATTAAAGAAATAACATTCTATGCTCGTATCTACTCAGGAAATTATCACGGCCGCACGAAAGAATCATTACGCTATCGGTTGTTTCTTAGTTTATAACTTGGAAACAGCGTTAGGTATCGCTCGCGCCGCCAAGGCTAAGCAAGCACCTATTATCATGGCGGTTTCAGAATCCACGATTTCCTATGCCGGTCTGAAACCGATTACCCACATCGTTGAGACGATCGCGAAGAATGAGGCGGTCAATGTGCCGATTGCCCTGCATCTCGACCACGGTAAAACATTCAAATCGGTCGTGGCCTGTATTGAATCGGGATTTTCATCGGTTCAAATTGACGCGTCAAATATGGCGCTCGACGAAAATATTCGACTAACCAAGGAGGTGGTTGCTTATGGACACAAACAGGGTGTCTGGGTGGAGGGGGAACTGGGTGAAATGCGCGGCGGCCATGGCGAGTCGGGCGAGTTTAAAGGCGAAATACCCTTGGTTAATCCCGATGAGGTCAAACAATTCGTGGAACAGACCGAGGTTGACCTATTGGCCGCGGCCATTGGTACGGTGCATGGCGATTATTCTAATGAACGGGTACATTTTGATCTGCTCGAGGAAATACTAAAGATAACCAAGACACCGGTGGTGTTGCATGGCGCTTCGGGGCTGCCCGATGAAGACATTATTAACGCTGTTAAATCCGGCATCTGTAAGGTTAATTTTGGCACTGAAATAAAAAAACTTTTCATTGATTCCGTACGCGGCACTTTGGTAACAGAAAAAAATATTACCGGCGTGCGCGAGCTGATGGGGCCGACGATTGAGGCCATTACCGATCTAGTCAGTGCTAAAATTGATCTCTTGGGTTCGGCTAGGAAAGCCAGTATACAGAAATAAATACTTTTTTAAACGTGAATAATCTATGCCTAGTAAAAAAAAGATCAATGTAACTATCAATGGATTCGGTCGTATCGGCCGATCAACCCTAAAAGCACTATTGTCAAAACCGGGCGTCAATGTCGTAGCGATCAATGATTTAACCGATCCGGCTACCTTGGCGCATCTTCTCAAACACGATTCCAGTTATCGGACATACAATAGATCGGTGCGAGCTACCAAGTCGGCTTTGATTGTCGACGGCAATACGATACCGGTATTTGCCGAAAAAGAACCGGAAAAACTTCCCTGGAAGCAGCTGGCGGTTGACGTGGTACTAGAATGTACCGGCCGGTTTACCAAAAAAGAAGAAGCCGCTCGGCATCTCAAAGGCGGCGCCAAGCGGGTGATTATCTCCGCACCGGGAAAGGGTACCCCGACCATTTTACTGGGTGTGAACGAGCACAAATATCGTCGCGAGAAGGTAATCAACATGGGTTCCTGCACTACCAACTGTATCGCGCCCGTGATTCAGGTAATCGAAAAGAAGTTCGGCGTACTAAAATCATCCATGACCACGATTCACTCGTACACGGCGGATCAGAATCTCCAGGATGGACCACACAAAGACCTGCGTCGGGCTCGGGGAGCGGCAGTCAGTATTGTGCCGACTACTACTGGTGCCGCCGTAGCCGTGACTGAAGCGATTCCCACTTTGAAAAATAAATTTGACGGTTTGTCGGTCCGTGTTCCAACACCGGTGGTGTCGCTATCAGACTTTACGATTCTTACTAAAAAGAAAGTTACCGCCGAGCAGATTAACCGCGCATTGATTGACGCTTCAAAAATGAAGCAGTATAAGGGCATAATGACCGTTACCAGCGAAGAGCTGGTCTCGGCGGACTTTGTTGGGAATCCCGCTTCGGGCATTGTGGATCTGCCGCTGACAAAAGTGGTTGATGGCGATCTTCTGAAAGTGGTGGTTTGGTACGACAACGAATGGGGTTATTCGAACCGGCTGGCCGAAATGGCACTGTACGTCGGACGCAAGTAGTTACGAGTTGTGAATTTATTAGTTAAAAACATTGCCACCTGTGTTTTAGGGGGTGATGTTTTTAAGTATGGTGTGGTAACCTCACAGGGAATTGAGCCTAGGTCGCCAGCATGACTCGTCCGCAATGCCTTGCCACGTTTGGTTATGTTTGAAATGAGAAAGTTATTTGGTACCGCTACGGGGAATCGAGGTCTGGGCAGCGCTGATTCCTACGCTCGCTCGGAATCATCGGCGTTCCCCAGAATCGATCGCTGCGCTCTGGTTCTGGGTCACTTCTGCCCTTCGATTCCGGTTGAGACTAGAATGTATTATTGTATTAAATTGTTTTAGGTGCTTGGTACCGCTACGGGGAATCGAACCCCGATTACCAGGATGAGAACCTGGCGTCCTAACCGTTAGACGATAGCGGCATGAAAAATGACACGATTACTATACGTTTTAACTGGTCGTATGTCAATCAAATTATGGTCACTTTGGCAGGCCAGAATTTCTGTGGGAAATCGCAAGCACAATTTGAAACGATTACTCTCAAGTCAACGCAGGCGGGCAAACGTTTGCCCGCCTGCGGATTATAATATTACATTACCAGTGCGGATATCGGCTTTCTTAGCAATATTGACACCTAATTGGTTTCTCCATACAAATATGCTATACTGAGACCTATGACACCCCGGAAAAAGGTCTGGATTACCTTTATTGCGATTATTGTATTGAGTGGTTTGGCTGGATTGGTGGATTATCCCAAAGGGCCCGATCTTAAGATTGGCAGCTGGCAGCGTGTTCTGAACGTCCGGCTGGGCTTGGATTTGCAGGGCGGTTCACACTTGGTTTACCAAGCGAATGTGTCCCAGGTGCCAGTGGCTGATCGGGTGTCGGCGCTGGAGGGGGTGCGCGACGTGATTGAACGGCGGGTGAACGCATTTGGCGTATCTGAACCGGTGGTGCAGACCAACAAGACCGGTGAGAACTGGCGGGTGATCGTTGAATTACCCGGCGTGTTCGACGTCAATGAAGCCATCAAGCAAATCGGGGAAACGCCGTTACTGGAATTCCGCACTCAACAGACGCCGGCGCCATACACTGAAGAACAACTCCAGGCAATCAGGGCTCTCAATGCCCAGAAGAAAACCCAGGCGGAAGATGTGCTCAAGCAGGCTCTGACGCCTAATGCCGACTTTGCCGCCCTGGCCAATCAGTATTCCGAAGACCCCGGTAATCAAACAGCCAAAAGTGGCGGTGACTTGGATTTCTTCAAGCGCGGCGATATGGTACCTGAATTTGACGCGGTAGTTTTTGACAAGATGAAAGTTGGCGACGTTTATCCCGAGCTGGTTCAAAGCAGTTACGGCTACCATATTATCAAAAAAACTGACGAGCGTACCACCGATGGCGTGTTAGAAGTGCGCGCCAGCCATATATTATTTGCTACCCAGTCGGAAACCCCGTCGGCCTCGCAGAATTTTGTCCCGACCGAACTATCGGGCAAAAACCTGAAGCGCGCCGATGTCAAAACCGATCCCACCACGGGTGCGCCCCAAGTAGCACTATCTTTTGATGCTGCCGGCAAAGATTTATTCGCCAAGATTACCAAAGAGAACGTCGGCAAGATCGTCGGTATATATTTGGATGGCGAACCGTTAACCATGCCCAAGGTGGAGCAGGAGATTACCAGCGGGGAAGCAGTTATCACCGGTTCGTTTACTTTGATTGAGGCTAAACAACTGGCGCAACGATTGAACTCGGGCGCGCTGCCGGTGCCCATCTCATTGGTTAATCAGCAGAATATCGGCGCATCCCTGGGCAAGATTGCCGTCCAACAGAGTATCGTGGCGGGATTGGTTGGTCTGCTTATTGTGGCGATATTCATGATTGTTTACTATCGCTTCCCGGGTTTGATGGCTGTCCTGGCGCTGGGTATTTATGCCATGATTTCGCTGGCCATTTTCAAACTCTGGCCGATCACGTTAACCCTGCCGGGGGTGGCCGGTTTTGTATTGTCGATCGGCATGGCAGTGGATGCCAACGTGCTGATATTTGAACGCCTTAAGGAAGAGTTGCGCCTCGGCAAGCCGATGAGCAGCGCGATCGAGGAAGGTTTCCGGCGCGCCTGGCTGTCGATTCGTGATTCAAATATATCCAGCTTGATTACCTGCTTTATCCTGATCTGGTTTGGCAGCAGTTTGATCAAAGGTTTCGCGTTGACATTGTCGATTGGCATACTGGTCAGCATGTTCACGGCCATTACCATCACCCGGACCTTTCTGCGACTGACGGCGGGCGATTGGCTGGCGCGCCATAAGAAACTGATCGGCATCTTCCATGTTTAAGATAATCCAAAAAAGAAAAATCTGGTTTACAATTTCCGGTTTGGTAATTATTCCCGGCATTATTTTCATGTGCTTGGGCGGATTGAAACTAAATATTGATTTTACAGGCGGAACCCTCTGGCAACTTAAATTCGACAGCAATCGTCCCGCAACGGCTGACCTGCAATCCAAGCTTACGACCGCCGATCTGCGCGATATCACCGTTCAACCACTGGGAGATAACGGTATGGCGATTAGATTGCAACCGATCGATAATGCCAAACGCGCGGCAGTGTTTGAGCAGTTAAAAACCGCCTATCCCACGGTAGTGGAAGACAGTTTTGAAACAATTGGTCCCACGGTTGGCAAGGAATTGTTAAACAAATCGATCACCGCCATCATCATGGTACTGCTGGGTATTATTCTGTACATTTCGTGGGCGTTCCGAAAAATATCGCGTACCTCAACAATTTCAGGTTGGGTAATGGGTTTATCGGCCACGATTGCTCTGGCGCACGATGTGCTGGTACTGCTGGGTGTGTTCGCGATCTTGGGATATTTTTTCAATATCGAGATTGGCGGGCTATTCGTCACCGCGCTTTTAACCGTATTAGGTTTTTCTGTTCATGATACGATTGTGGTATTTGATCGGGTACGCGAAAACGTTATTCACGACAGCCGCCAGGATTTTGAAAATATCGTCAATGATAGCGTTAATCAAACATTAGCCCGGTCGTTAAACACGTCGTTGACCACTCTGTTCGTTTTGATAGCGCTCTACCTGTTCGGCGGGGAATCAATTAAGATATTTGTGCTGGCCATGATAATTGGTATTACGACCGGTACCTATTCTTCCATATTCAATGCCAGCCCATTGTTGGTGGTATGGGAGCAATACCGAAGAAGGAAGTAACCATTAAAAAGCAAGAAGGAGCCGGGTATGTAGCTCCCGGAACGCTTACGTTTCATAGCGGGGCTTTTTGTAATACAACGAACACAAAGGCGGGAATTAGCCTTAAATAAGCTAACTTGACACATTTATATACTTATGCTATACTATAGTCATCGTGAGGAATTATTGACAGACATAGCGATAATTAGCCAGGAATCGTTTCTCGGTCGCAAATCTTCGAAATATTTATCCATTGTGCCAAATAGTATGGGCGAGTCCATACTCGACAAAGTCATCTCGAGCAAGCAGAATGAACAAATGCGCGAATTTAACCCGCCGGAAGCGATTGCGGCGTTGTTTCGGCAATTGAGCAACAAAGAAGAGGACATACTGCGTCGTCGCTATGGTTTGAATGGCCAAACGAAGCAGACGCTCGAAGAAATCGGACAATTTTATAAGCTGACCCGTGAACGGATCCGCCAGATAGAATGCACGGCGGTAAAAAAGTTAAAAAAAGTTCGCGGTTTCCACGATATCATTAATCCCATCGAAACCACGTTGCGATCGGTGATTGACCAGCATGGCGGAGCGGTATCAAAGGATCGGCTGTTTGAGCTGATATTCGAATTTTCACCCAATACTGATATTAACCGGCAATCGGTCACGTTTATTATTACCAAACTACTGGATGATGTATTTTTAGATATGCCATCTACGGCGGTGCTTCGTTCGGGTTGGCGGTCAGCGTCAGTTTCGCTTACGCAGGTTAATATGTTGATCGACCGACTAGTTGAAATCATCCGGGAACGCAACCAGCCAACCAATGAGGCTGATTTAATCGAGCTATACCACCAGAAAAACCCGTCCGATGCGGGTGCTTCCGGGGTGACCGATCAGGCGCTGTTGGGCTATCTGACTTTAAGCCAGAAGATCAGTCGCAACCCCTTCGGTGACTACGGTCTGACAGAATGGGGCACGATTGTACCCAAGCGGATGAATGATAAAATCTATCTGGTGCTTAAGAAAGCCGACAAGCCGATGCATTTTACGGAAATTGCCGAGCAGATTAATAAAATTGGCTTTGACAGCCGGCGGGCGTATCCGCCTACCGTCCACAATGAACTGATTCTAAACCATCGCTATGTTTTAGTCGGGCGGGGGATATACGCTCTTCGGGAATGGGGTTACCGACCCGGAGTGGTATCCGACGTCATTATTGAGATTATGAAGAAAAACGGCCAGCCCATGACTCGGGACGAAATCGTTGACGCCGTAATGTCTCAGCGGATTGTCAAAAAGAATACTATTCATCTCGCTCTAACCGAACGGTCCGTTTTCGAAAAACTACCGGACGGCCGATATCAGCTTTCAACTGTGCCCGCATCAACAGCGCCCAACCAGCCCGCAATCCAAACAAAGATTTAAACGAAATCGTTCGTCCCATGTCGATTGTAATAGATTTTAGCAATTTTTCCTTTGCAGACGCGTTCGCACCGCTCGCTCTGTTCTGGAATTATTTTATTAATGGGGGCTGGATTGTCTTCGCGGCCGGTGTTTTGTTTTTACTGTGGGAAATCCACATGTATATAATTACCAACAAATATGCCGCGTCGGTAAAATACGTGCTATTAGCCATCGATGTGCCGCGCGATCTCAAGCCGAATCTCAAGGCGGTTGAGCATATATATTCCCAATTAATGGGTATTGCCTCAGCACCGAACTGGGTCGAGAAATATTTTGAAGGACGTTTTCAGTTGGCGATCAGTCTGGAACTAGTTAGCATCGGTGGGTATATCCAATTTATCATTCGGACGCCCAATCAGTACCGCGATCTGGTCGAAGCGGCAATTTATGCCCAGTATCCCACAGCCGAAATCACCGAAGTGGAAGATTATACGCTGGGTTACCCGACAAAATATCCGAATGATAAATATAATGTGTTTGGCTCCGGTATTGCCTTTACCAAGCCTAACGCCTACCCCATCCGAACTTATCTGGAATTCGAACATAGTTTATCGCAAGAATTGGCTGATCCAATGGCTTCGTTGCTGGAAGTATTAAGCAAGCTTCGTTTGGGTGAACAGGTCTGGATCCAGATGGTCATCCGGCCGCCCCAGAGTACCAGCTGGATCGACGAAGGACAGAGCATTGTGAAGAAAATTATCGGCGAACCAAAGCCGGCTTACAAAGATCCGTTTGGTCCATTGAGCGTTTTAGCCAAGCATGCGTCTGAAGCCGTGACCGCCTCGTTGTTACCCGTTGGCGAACCGGAAAAAAAGAAAGAGGAAAAGAAGGATAAGAATAACATGATGCAGCTGACCGAGGGCGAAAAGAACGCCTATTCTTCTATCCAAACCAAGATGAGCAAGCTGGCTTTTGAAGTGAAATTTCGTTACGTATACTTATCCGAAAAAGAAGTTACCAACAAGAGCCTTGGTATCAGCGCGGTGTTCGGTGCCCTGCGCCAATTCGCGTCCGAAGATTTGAACGGATTCAAACCAGATAAGCGCACATTCGTGAAGTCAAACTTTGTGTTATTCAATAAGCCCAGAATGTCGGGACGGCAGACCAATCTGATGTCAAATTACAAGATGCGCATGGCGGGCAGTGGTATAATACTAAACACGGAAGAACTGGCTACCGTATTTCATTTCCCAACTGAAACGGTCAAGGCGCCTATGTTGAAGAAGGCCGAATCAAAGCGCGGTGAGCCCCCGGCTGGATTACCGATACCGGAAATGGCCGCACCGTTGACGCCCGTTGGCCAGACACCTGGCTCTTACGCGCCAGCTCCGGCCAGCATTCCAGTGGTACCAACCGAACAAACCGCCGCACCATCGGATTTACCAGTCGCTCCAGCCGCCGCATCAAGCCAGCCCGCGGCCCAACCGCCCACTCAACCGCCGGCCAATAACGAACCAACAGCGCCATCAAATTTACCCTTTGCCTAAACTATGGCGAAACTAAACACGCTCGACCCGCAAAAAATTACACCTTTTGCCGAAACAAACTTTCGCAGCCAACAGCGGCGTTTTGGTATTAAATTGGATGATCGCCGCCGGCACATGTATGTTATTGGCAAAACCGGAATGGGCAAAAGCACTCTGCTGGAGAACATGATTATATCCGATATCCGTGAAGGCCACGGTCTGGCGGTGGTTGATCCGCACGGTGACCTGGTCGAAAAGATAATCGATTTTATTCCCTCGTGGCGGATTAATGATGTGGTTTATTTCAACCCGGCAGATATTGATTATCCCATCGCTTTTAACGCTTTGGAAGCAGTCGATACGACACATCGTCACCTGGTCGCTTCGGGTCTGGTCGGCGTATTCAAAAAAATATGGGCAGATTCTTGGGGCCCTCGTTTGGAATATGTATTGCGTAATACGATTCTGTCGTTGTTAGAATATCCAGGTTCGACAATCCTGGGCATTACCCGGCTGCTGGTGGACAACAAATATCGTAAAAAGGTTGTATCGAAGATTAATGATCCGATTTTAATTTCTTTTTGGCAGGAAGAATACGGCGCCTACAGCCAGCAGTTCAAAGTTGACGCCATCTCTCCGATTCAGAACAAAGTGGGGCAGTTCTTGTCGAGTTCCATCATCCGCAACATCGTTGGACAGACCAAGAGTTCGATCGACATGCGCGATGTGATGGACAGCGGTAAAATATTATTAATGAATCTGGCCAAAGGGCGGATCGGCGAAGACAATTCCAAGCTATTGGGGGCCATGATGATCACAAAACTGCAGCTGGCCGCCATGAGCCGGGTAGACATTCCCGAAGAGGACCGGCAGGATTTTTTCCTGTATGTTGACGAGTTTCAGAATTTTGCCACGGAAAGTTTTGCCAACATTCTATCCGAAGCTAGAAAATACCATCTTGATCTAATCATTGCTCATCAGTATATTGAACAGCTTGATGAAATTGTCCGCGCGGCCGTGTTTGGCAACGTGGGTACGCTGGCTTGCTACCGGGTCGGCGCGGCCGATGCCGAGTTTTTGGAAAAAGAATTTGACCCTACGTTTACCCCGACGGATCTGGTGAATCTGGCCAAGTACGAAATGTATCTCAAGCTGATGATCAATGGTATGGCGTCAGAACCTTTTTCGGCGCGCGGTCTGCCGCCAATCCAAACTCAAGCCACCGACGGCCACCGAGATAAGATTATCCAGGTGTCGCGGGAACGCTATGCCACCCCCCGGTCCGTCGTCGAAGCCAAGATTATCAAATGGGCTGGTTTAGCTGGATCTGAGGGAGAAGGTGATCGAAGCGAAAATGATAGAAACAACATAGCTGATCGTCCACCGCGCCGCCCCGTGAATGATACCGATCGATCACCGCGCCGTTCGATGAACGAGTCAAGTCGATCGGTGCGACAGCCAATGGTTGGGGCGAACCGATCGCCACATCAATCCAGGCCGGATTCGAGTTCATCCCAACAGCCGTCCGCCGCGCCAGTTGTTTCAACTAATCAATCAACACCATCGCCGTCAAGTCTGCGTATCAATTTAGCCGATGCGCTGATTAAACCGCCTGAACCCGAACAGTCCAAGACGGAAACAATACCGGAGCCGGAGTCAGCCATCAGCCTGCGTGAGGCCATGAAACAGCCGCCGGTGGCGTTCAAGAATCCACGGCGGGACAATCCCGGAGCACATCGTGCGGATCGCCAACGCGGCCAGCCGGGTAATAATCAGCGACCGCGTCCGCCAAAATCTAATCGATCCGATAGACAAAATTCATCCAATCAAGCTGCTCCAACCTCACCACAGCGTCCAGCTGAGGATCGTCGGCCATTGTCTCATCACCATACGATTCCGAATCGACCAGCCTCGTCCGCTCAGCCATCGCAGGTAGAGCCGTCCGATCGGCACAAACTTCAACCAGGGCAGGTAGTAAAACTTTAGATATGCTATGAAAATAGTATTTGCATTTGTTATCACAATTTGTCTGATCTGGCCATTGGCTAGTCGGGCGGCTGAACCGGTCGAGGTGTATTATTTTTCTGACCCTCAATGCCAGTCTTGTGGTGATATGGAAAGCGCTTTGGCGCTCATGAAACAAAGTTATCCCGAAATGCGCATCGTGACGCTCAATGTAGCCAGTGGTAACGATACTGCCTTGATACTTCAGGATCTTTTCAGTTTGTACCAATCACCCGAAAAAGAATTGCCAGCCGTGTTCGTGGGCACACGCGTGTTTACCGGTTTTGATGCCAGCGTGGCGGAGGGCGTCGCTCAAACGGTGGATTCGTGCCGCCAGGCGGAATGCCTGTCGCCGAGCGCGGCTTTGCGAGCCTACTATGATCAAATAGCACAAGAACAAGCCAGCCAAGCTAGATTCCCAATTCTGCTATTTTGGGCCATATTTATAGTATTGTGGCCGATACTGGGCGGGGTAGCCATTGTTATTGTACTAAAAAAGTACCACAAAAATATTAAGACATTGCCTCCCACCATATTACCATTGTAGAGATGTTGTCCGTTCGACCGTAATGCCGCCGCCATAATTCGTACCTGGTTTGACAGTGAGAGCCAGTTCCTTTATTATTAAAAAGTATCAGGCCGATATATGTTAATTAATAGAAATTCAGAAATGCACAATTACGAAGAGGGTAATGGTCCGTCGACCCCATATCAACCGGACTCAAAGAATGTATTAGCCAGCCTATCGCCCAAGACCAGTTTTTTGGTTGGGTTAGTGGGCGGCATCATGATGCTGTCAACCATCGGGTTCGCGATTATGCTGACTTCATACCTCAACGGCAGCCTGGTCAGCAGCGGATCAAAAGTAGCCGGTGCTACCACTAATAACAATGCCAACGTGGCAGTGGCGAATAATAATGCTGCAGCCGGCGATACGGCGCCAACACATGTCGATATTGCGGTAACCGATACCGATCATGTTCGCGGTAAGGAAGATGCCAAAGTTACAATTGTGGAATATTCTGATATCCAATGCCCATACTGCAGCACTTTCCACACCACCATGAAGCAAGTCGTGGACAAATATCCCAATGATGTCCGTTGGGTATTCCGCCACTTTCCGCTTGATTCCATCCACCCAAATGCCCGTCCAGCTGCGATTGCGTCGGAATGTGTCGCTGTGCAAAAAGGCAATGATGGCTTCTGGAAATTCGTCGATGCCATGTACGGCAATCAGAGCGGCCTGGGCAACGACTTTTATGAATCGACTGCCAAGACGATTGGAGTCGATATGACCAAGTTTAAAGATTGCGTCAGCAATAAAACAACGTCCAGTACCGTCGATAGCATGTATCAGGGCGGTATCAATATCGGCGTCCAGGGCACGCCTGGTAGTTATATCAACGGCGATGCTTTGGGTGGCGCGGTACCGTTTACCCAGCTCGATTCACAGATTCAGACTGCGCTCGCACAATAATGAACCCCACCAGGGTGTCCCGGCAAATGTCGGGGCACCTTTTGGCTTAAGAAGTGCGGAAAATAAATGAACACAACCGCTAACGAACCGCCAAAGACACACCGCCAAGGACGTCATTTCTGGCGCAATGCTATCATTATCGTGATTATAGTGCTGACGCTGGCTTATGGCTGGGCGGTATTATTTTTATTTCGACATCTGAATAACGCCAGCTCGCGAAACGACAATACGACCATCTATGACTACTCCAGAAACGGGGCGAGCTATTCGGTTGAGGCGGCCGATCGTCCATCGCTCGGTGACACATCGGCGGATATGGTGATTGTGGAATTTGCCAGGTATCAATGCGAAACATGCCAGACCAAGTCGGAGATGATTCGACAGGCAGTATCTTTGTATGATGGTCGTATTCGCTATATCGTCAGAGACTATCCGGCTCAGGACGATGAATGGTCGGGACGTTTATCGGAGGCTGCCGCCTGCGCTGGCGACCAGGGCAAGTTCTGGATCATGCACGATCGGATGATGGGTACGCCCAGTATTCCCGATCAAACAAAATTAAACGGCATTGCCGTAGGAGCCGGTTTGGAGATGGCACAGTTTGATAGTTGTTTCAGCGGACGTAAGTATCAGGATCAGATAAGGCAGGATTTAGCCGACGCCCAAACTTTTGGCGTCACTACGGCTCCGACCATGATAATCAATGGGCGCATCTTATCGCACCCAGTCACCGAGGAGATCTTCTATAACATTATTGATTCGATATATCCCAGTCTGACAACGCTCCACCAAAATATCAATCAGACCGAAGAGGAGAATCCCGTAAGTTCCACTTAAATTAGTGTAATCCAGTTAGATTATCCACTGCTTATCCACCCAATCGGTGGCTTTGTTCACATATTGTCAACTTGTCTGAATAAAATGGGGGTGTAGCATTGTATTACTATGAAAATCAAAGTCAGCCAGCCGCCCACGGTCTCGAAAATCCGCCTGATTCCACAGGCACGGTTTAGCTGTCCGCGCTGCTGGACAGTCAGCCGTGTACCCGGGCGATGCGCCTGCGGATCTGATTTAGCCAAAGAAAGGTATCGCATCAAGCTGCAGTATGAAACTCAGGCGTAGATAAATCGGTTGCCGTCATATTTTGTGGATACGGGAAGTTGGGGTATACTGGGTATATGCTGCCGTATTTCCAATTAACGGATATTCACATCGGAACCTGGGTGATCCGTACCTGGGGAATTTTTGTTTCGCTGGCTTTTGTAATTGGATTGTGGCAGGCGCTGAGAGAAGCCAAACGGCGCCAACTAGCGACCGAACCGGTAATTGATGTGACCATCTGGATTATGATCGCGGCCATGGCCGGCGGACGGGTGTTTTATATAATGAATGAGTGGCCTTGGTATCGTAATGACATAGTGTCTTGGTTCAAAATCTGGGATGGTGGATTAGCGATGTACGGTGGATTGATCGGAGGTGTCATAGCCGCCGGTTTATATTTTTGGTACCGACACCTGCCGAAGGCGGCCTATTTTGACGTGTTGGCTTATGTTATGCCACTGGCGATCGCGGTGGGCCGAGTGGGATGTTTTTTGATTCATGATCATTTAGGCCGCGCCACCACCTTCATCTTGGGCGTAAAAATACCCGATGGTACCGTCCGGCACGATCTGGCGCTCTACGAAATACTTTTTGGGATGGTACTATTTATATTCTTTCACTGGTGGCGCCGAAAAAATATCCCAGCCGGGTTGATGACAGTAGTATTTATTATCGTGTATGGCTTCTTTAGGTTTGGGTTTGACTTCCTGCGCGCTACCGATCTCCCGATGGCTGATCCAACGATTTGGCCGGGAATCCATCCAAGCCAATACGCCGCCGGGCTGAGTGTTTTGATTGCCGCTGTGTGGCTATTGATAAATCATCCAAAACATAACTGAGCAAAAATTTAGCAAGTTGTCAGACGTGGTGTATCCAACGCCAACGTCTTTTGTGATTGGCCGCACTATTGACAAAAACAAAATATTGTTGTAGTATGTTCTATTCGTACATTGCCAAACATGGTTAGTAAATGCGGGGCATTTTGGCTTCGTTGCCATAATATACGGAAGCACGGATTTCAATCAAACGGGTCTCAAGCCGCGGGTATTTGTCCCGCAGAATAAGGAGCACAGTCATGTCCGGAATCAGTTGGATCGTTTGGGTAGTCGCATTCGCGGCTCTGGCGTTCTTTGCCGGTCTGGCCGGGTTGGCGTGGAATTCGCGCCGGCGGCGCAGGGTTCGTGTGCCAAGCACGCCGGGCACACCGGTCGCGGCAAATGTTCCCGTCCAGAGCAACCGACTTGTCCGGTTGTGGTATCGGTTTTGGTACTGGCTGTTCCCGCCGATCAACCCCGAGGACATCGGGGAACCGGTCAGTCCATACCGGACACTCAAGTTCTTCGCTGGGTTGGTAATCGTTGGCCTAGTACTGGCGGCGGCCAATCTGGCGCTAACCCACCAATTCTGGCTGTCGCTAGCCTTCTGGCCAGTCTCGGTGGTCTTGATGATTGTCCTGGCTATGATGTATGGCGTGATGGTGAGTCTGAACGAAGGCGAGGGTGTAGATATTGACCGGTGGGGTGGATTTCATCATTCGCTCTTCCAATATCGTGGTCACGTGGTTCTAGATCGCAAGATGATGGAGCTGCTAAACACAACCCTACAAACGCGTTACCTGGTTGGTAGCTTCGTGCAAGTTGCCACAATATCAGCGCGACTGAGGGAGGGCGGGACAAATCCGAACCCAGCTGTACTGGGAAAATTCATGAGCTATGCCCGTGCTCAAGAACGCTGGAACAAGCCGTTTGGTGGTCTGAGGGTGGTGGGCTGGCCGTGGGTAGATCGGATTCATACGATCGTTTTCCCCTCGGAAGAAATCGTTGAGGAGGTAGTGGATGGCGAGAAGCGATACGTTAGACGTAAAGTAACTCGAACGAGTACCAGGTTGCTGCTGACTGACATTCCCAAGCGTCTTCTCCTGGAGGGAATGGAGACAGCGGCGATAACCAGCCAATCGGATGGCGACTCAAGTGGCTACGGTTTTCCGGTTGACTTGCTGGTTGAGCCATACGTCAGGGTGTCGCACATGTATCTGGCTGTGTACAGGACACCGGAGGGCTGGGCGCGTATTTTGACGAGCTTGCTTCATCCTGTGGCGCTCGGAGTAGTGAGAGGGATTGAAGCCGGCAAGGTGTCGAAGCGACTGTCTGAAATAAGCCAGAGCGTGATCGAGTCGCTTCGAACAGAAACAAGCGATCCCACTATCGGCGCTGAATCACTCAGTAGCCGCTACGGACTGGATTTGATCCGGTTCCTGGTTCAGGATACGCAGATGTCCCAGCTGGAGGACGACGAACTTCTGCAACTTCCGACAACCAGCCATCTGAAAGGTCGTGCCCGGGAGATCGAATCCGTGTACGATGCCAATGTCATCAGAAATGTACGAACCGCCGAAGCCGATGGCGTCAAGCTCATGGTCGAAGCGGCTAGCGGCGATCCGGAAACGGCGCGTCTGGCGATCAAGGCCAGAGCGGCCACGGAAACCAAGGGTACGGTCATCCTCACCCTGGGCGGTGACGATAAGGCGGCGATCGATCCTGGTCAACAGGTACTGATCGAGCGGTTTGATCGTCTCGCCGAGGCGATAAGGGGACAGAAGGGCAAGAAGAAAGGCGCTGGCGGTGCGGACAGCGATGTGCCCGACACCAGCGACGAAGATGAGGAGGTCAAGAAATGAAATCTCCCATCATTATCATCGGGTTCGTTCTGATCGCGGCAGTACTGATCGGTCTGAAGCTGATGCGGCGGAAGCCAGCCGATAGTGCCAACAAGCCGAACCGGTGGCGCGTGCCGATCATCCTTGTGGTGGTTGGCATCATCGCGCTGCTGGCGGGCCGCTGGCTGCTGACGGCGGGCAACAACCATCCGCAGATCGGACTGTGCATTGCCGCTCTGGCGAGCGCGGTGGCGATCTTCATGTCCAGCCGCTATCTGAAGTTTGCGGATTGGCTGCCATACGTCTGGCTGGGAGCGGCGATTCTGCTTGCCTGGGTTAGTTCCATACCGGGGATTATCGTGCAGCCAGGGTCCTTCTTGACCGCCTTTGGTAATGGCAAGATACTGGCGCTGGCGTCGCTGGTCTTTCTGGCTGGGGCGGTCATCATGGCACTGTTCAAATCGTCGGGCGCGGCATGGTTCGCGATCGTCGTGGCGGCAGTGTTCATGATCGTTCCGAAAGTGTACGAGCCGTACAAACATCCCGAGCGCCACACCATCACGGTCGAACGCGGCGGTGAAAAGGCGAACTACGGGATTGCCCAGTTCCGCCAAGGAGTCGTGACGGTTGACGCGTCCACGCCGCGTGGGCCGGATGGTATCTACTCGGTCTTCGGCTTGCAGTCCGATGGCTACAATCGTACGATCCGACTGCAGGACTGGCAAGCCGTAGAGCTCTGGGTGACCGGTTCTCCACAGAAAGACCTCGATCGGCTCGAGATCAAGCTGGCGCCTGGGCGATGGGTGCGGCCGTTCGTGGGCGGCCAGAATGGACTGAAGGGGCCGGTGGAGGAATGCGACCTGGAGGTGCGTATTCCACCGGACGTTCAAACCGGATTGCTGAAGTTCGGAATGAAGATATACACAAGACGGACGAGCTAGTCTCGTCATCGGTGGGGTTTGCTACGGCACGCCCCACTGTTTTTATTTCCATAGCATCAGACAAAGAAAAAAACCAGCCAGGAGCGCTTGCCACCCGAAACCAACCGGCCAGCTAATTTCGCGATTAAAATAATAGTGTAAGTTATGATGCGCTCGATGGTGCCAACCGAGCAGTCGGTCAATCATTTTATCCCGCGATAGATATTTCAAAAAGGAATAGAATGGTGCGCGTTGATCGTGCGACTCCATATAACACTCGGACAGCCAATCCGGCAATGTCGACGCGACCGCGCCGACAATGACAGTTGCCCAGCCAATATTGCCTGGCTGGGTGACGATTAGAAATATACACGCGCCGAGAACGATGAAATCAATCAGAACAACTGGCACCACTCGCTTCGGTTTAGCCTTGATCCACCGGCCCAGCCCCTCGTCGCCATGCGGAATCAAGTCTAGTAAATAGTGCGATCCGAAAGCCAAAACGCCTCCCATCCAGGGATGGGGAGCCATTTGAACCAAATAAATACCGAGCATGGCATGGCCAGTCGAAAGCATATTACAATACAGTGATCAAAAGAACAACTAGGATAACCGCCTGAATGGTAAAGCCGGCGGCGGGTGATACCTGGTAATCGAAAAAATTATCCACGAAGGAGTGAAACTTTTCATGCAGCCAATTATGTTGTTTGAGCAGGGGGTGCAGCAGGAATACTTTACTTCGCAGAATTTTCAATGGCCGGAAGATGACGACTTCACGGAAAGTTTGATGGATGAATGGAAAGGCGTTCGACAACAAATCGGGAAATAAGGATCCGGCAATGGCGGCGCTGAAAACTTTAACTCGCACCGGGTCGGTTTTTTCAAATAATAGGATAACCATCCCGGCGGTCACGATTAGATCAATTCCGCTGAACAGGATGGCTCGGCGGCGCTTATTGGGCAACCACTCCTGATAGAGAGTTTGATCACCGTGGGGGATAAAATCCATCACAAAATGGGCCAATATCGAGAGAAAAAAAGCTAGCGTCGGAGAATTGACTTGTTGGCTGATCAGAGCGCCAGCGGCAGCGTGGGTGGTTAGAAACATTCTAAAGGCTGTTTTATTACCGATTGAGGCTAACTTGTAATTGTATCACATTTTAGAACCATTATACGAAAACCAGCCGATCAAGCCGGCTGATTCTCTGGATATATTCGTGAAAAGTGGCGGACTCCACACCCGGCCTTCCCGCCGTTAAATCTCTCCTGGTACCAGGGGAGGGGATCGAACCCTCGACCTCGGGCCCCGATGTACCGCCTGTGGCGGTAATCGGGATCCCGATCGGCGAAGCCGCATCGGGACTTATGAGTTATGATCGAATAATATATTTCTCTAAAATTACTCGGCTTTTAAGATTCTTGAGGAATCGTTCGCGTTGTCTGGCTTTAGATAATGTTGGATATATTTCTTTGTGAATGATTATCCAGGGTCGGCCAGGGCGGGTTGACTTCGGGTAGCCTTTTTGATGTTGGGAAAAACGTCGCGTTAGATTATTGGTACAACCAATATAGTACCGATTGGTACTTTGGCTGTGTAAAATATATACGTGATACATAGCGGTCGTCTCACTTGGTTGCCCCGCCGTCTAATTTCTCTGGTACCAGGGGAGGGGATCGAACCCTCGACCTCGGGCTTATGAGTCCCGCGCTCTAACCAACTGAGCTACCCTGGCAAGCGTGATTGCGAGCTCGGATACATAATATATCAAAACGTCATAATATTTGGTTGCGGGGGCCGGACTCGAACCGGCAGTCTCAAGGTTATGAGCCTCGCGAGTTGCCAATTACTCCACCCCGCGTCATTATACTTACCACAAACTGGCATTTCTAGCCAGCTGATTGTACCTCAGATTAGATAATTAATCAAGGGCTCCTCTCGAAACCAGTAGACGAGGATGGCCATCCTCGTCTACGAATATATTTAGATATACAAAACCTTCCCGCCGACATATTCAACGGGCTGGCCATCGGGCAGGATATTTCGATTGCGACAGATGTAGCCGAGGAGGATGATGGTAGGCATAACGGATTACAGATAATAATTTATTGTGGGATAAACCTTCTTCTCGCTAGACTGATTGCAAAAAGAATGATATTAGCAATGGTTATCGCAATTAGATAGGTCAATGTTAAAAAGCTATATTCACTAAGAGCAAGCATTGATAATATATTTGCCATAGCAAACGTAACCCAGGAAAGCGGTGTTTCTGTCCACGGCTCCTGATATGTTTTTCTAAAGCTGGGAAAGTAACCAATCACATCTATTATTGAAACCATAATAACGGCTGCCAGCGGGTTATGCAGCTGCCACCAAACAACGATCGCCAGAAGCGCGGCAATTAGTATCACCGTATCACTTTTGGTGATGTTTCTTGTTCCCCGTTTTAGAGAGACCAGAAACACCACAAACACCAACACCGTTCCAATAGTTAGCGCGAGAGCACCCCAGCCACCTCTTCCGTACCACAAACCAGCCACCGCAGTGCCCTGGGTAATCGTCCAGATAAGCCATGTATAAGCGTGTGGTTTGGTTTTTCCACGAAAGATGTCTCGAAAATATGGAACAAATGCTCCCGCGACAGCAATCACAACAGAGAGGATCGCGAACAAGATTTTTATGTTTATTCCAAAAATCATGAAGATATTATTCTACCTAATTGGTACACCCTAGTGGACGGAATCCGAACCTTCTTCGATGAACATCCGGACTTGATCCAGTGGCCACGCTTCTGTGTGATTGAGGATAAACAATCGATCATCACGCCACCCAAGATCACATTGGGTAGTATAACAAGCCCGACCTGATCACGACAAGGTGGGCGAGGTGCAGCAGGTCACACCTGTTGTGGATAGGGACCGATCTATCCCGCTGGGTACATTGACGATACCGCCCAAACATGATAAGCAAGAGTGGGTTGTAATCACAGCGCCAAGGCGCAGAACAAGGAGGGTCGCCGTGAAGAATTTGTTCATTTACATGTCGGTGGTGATACTGGCGCTGACGGGCTCGTTCGCTTACGCCGAGGGGCCGGTTTACATTGGAGAGTGGCCTGCTGGCCCGTGGCCTCTAGGAATCGACGTGGACAACGAAGGTCGAATTTGGGTAAGCAACTACGGAGATAACACCGTCAGCTGTTTTACCAACATAGGTAGTATCGTGGCCACGTACGAAACACCCTGGAGCCACCCGTATGGAATCGCAGCTTCGAGCGTAGTCTACGCCGGAAGCGATTTCTACGGCGTAAGCACCAACGATGCCTGTGACCCACCTGAACAGTTCTGTGTGTTCAAAGGTGAACTCACAAATAGCCATGGAGTGGCTCTCGATCGCGACAACAAGATCTACGTTGCCACGACACCTGGTATTATCTTCAAATTCGACCAGGATGGCACGCAGGAAGCAATGTTCAACTACGCTGGTCAAGATGTTGCCGTCGACCAGACAGACAACATCTTCGTCCTATACGACCACGATATAATCAAGTTGGCTCCGGACGGTACGGAGCTCCAACGTTGGGACGGATCGGAGACACCCGCTGGACGACTTTCTGCTGCTGAAGGACTCGGTCTCGATCGATTCGGCAACGTGTATGTCGCGGACACCTACAACAATCGTGTTGTGGTTTTCAACGGCTCAGGAGTATGTCTTACATATTGGGGCACCTTCGGCACCGGACCAGGCGAATTCCGACAGGTAGAAGATGTGACAGTCGACGACAGTGGTTGCATTTACGTCACTGACGCCTTCAACGGAAGAATTCAGAAGTTTGGCTATGCCACCTCTGCTGTCCCGGGCTGGAATGCTCCGCCAACCCTGGCTCTATCGATCGCCCCGAACCCAATCAACAGCACGAGCATACTGCGCTTCTCCCTCCCCAGTGCACGGTCAGTCACGCTCGGCGTCTACGACCTTGCTGGGCGACTCATCGCCATGCCGTATGAGAATCGGCAATTCGACGCGGGCGCGCACGATGTCGCCTACTCGCCCAGAACGTCGGGCATCTACTTCCTCCGCTTCACCGCTGGCAACCAGACCAGCACTCAGAAACTCATCGTGGTTCGCTAGAGCCACGCCAATCGTACACCGCAAACCGCGACCTTCGTCATCCGATGAGGGTCTTTTCTTTTTCGAATGTGGGCCCGTGCGAAGGGGCTCGGCCACAGGTATCAGGAAATGTTCACAACATGTCGTCCAGTCGCGACGACACGATCGTTTTTAATGATTTGGCAGTACATATGGTGCTGTCCCGTATACTTCGTTCGTTCCCATTGGGTTGATGTTCCGGGAAACCTCACATGGCCACGGTCCATCGCGTCTCTTGCTTCTCGTCCATGGTTCTCAACGATCCACTTTATCTGATAGGGCGCCGGAACGTCTGTCTCCGCCACCTGGAAACGTATCCACCAATCCTTAGGCAACTGACGCCCATTGCTTGGATAATGGTCCTTCAGCTCACCGTTCTCTCGTTGGGAAAGCCGCGCTGTGAGTCTAAGACGATATCCGACTGCTACAAATGCCGACTTGACCGCACCGTTGTCTTCGTTGGCAGGGAATTCTTGTCCGAAGATCTTCCGCCATTCTTCCGCCGCCGCCGAGTCGTCTTCGGCATCAAGGGCAGCTTGAGCGACTTCCTCCGATGCAACCAGTTCATCATAGAATGTCTTGAAATCAGAGGAGGACATCCCAGTGTGGATCAGCTGGCCGGGCAGCCCAGGATCGGCAACGTTTGGCACGGTGCCGCCAGTAGCATGCTGTTCGTACTTGCGTCGCCACGCTTTGAGGACCGCATGAAAGCCGGTTCCGAAGTCCTCTGCCTTCAGATCAACGCTGTCTGCCACGAGCAATTCAAGAAAGAATGACTTGGGATGCTTCATCTCCGGTAGTCGAAACAACCGCCACCACTTGAAGATCTTCACGAGTGGCACGAATTGGCCGTCACTCTGCTTGTTCAGTGAGGTCACAAACGCTATATGGCCCTTTGGATTCGTCTCAATCCATTGTGCCTGCTCGCGGTCGGGTACCCAGAGCGGTTTGTCTGGTCCATCCGGTGCACAAGCAGGAACAATGTCCATCGTCACGTAGCTTAGATCAATCCGTATCGAGCGGCGCTGGTCCTCTAGGTGCGCGGTCTTGTAATATCGAAGCAGCACCTTCCGGAGGTCCTTGAGGCATTGGTGTGGCGTTGTCTTCGTGCGGTCTGTCGAGAGGGGTACGATGATATCGACATCCTTGATTGGCTTGACCGCCGTCGAGCGTCGATACGATCCTGCAAGAAAGGTGTCACCGGCCAAGAGTGCCTTCAAGTCGTCATCGGAACCGAGACGACCCCGAAGTGTCTCATGCCCTGTCTTTGCTTCGCCTACTTGGCTATCGCTGGGCTCGATATTTGATAGGAACGTCTTGAAAGCCTGCGCCCGGCTCATTGGGGATCGCCTCCTTTCTTCGTAGAGCTGATCTGCGAAAGATAGGCGACGAAGTCAATCGCCGGTGCCGTACCCAACGCCTGCAAACGACGAAGCAGCGTGAGATAGAAGTAGATCAGGGCTGTTGATCCCACTGCGGAGGAGACGGCCGGCTGGTCGGTATACGTGATGTCCGCCGCATACCCGTCGATGGACAGAACCAGATCGAGCCTGGCGGTTGGATCCACGCTAGCGAGAATGTCAGTGAGGTGTCTCTCCGTGTGGTCATGTTTGTAGGAATCGGCCACCGCAAGGAGACCAGCCAGGATAGGATAGGGCGTACGCGGGGGAAACGTCCCGCCGGCATGAGTGATGGCGATACTCGTCCTATGGAGTTTCCGCACGGACGCCGCTTTCAAAGCCGCGTATTCAACATCTCCGCGGGAGATCTCCTGCTTGGATTCAAAAACAGCGTAGACAGCTTCAGCCGGTATGTATGTGATCTCGTTCTGTTTGAAGAGAAACGGCGTGTATTGACGGTCACAGATCACGAGGTCGATACAGTCGCTGTGGGCGCCAGTTGAGTCTAGCAGTGACGCGTTATGTTGGACGCAGTAGCGCTTCGGCAAATAAGTGTTGAGCCAGTCTAGCCAGTGTACCTCGGTCCCTGTGCCCTTAGTAGGCGCGTGGGGCGTGACGGCCCGCTGAAGCTTCAGCGTGGCTGCCATCTGGTCCTGGAGGCCCCCAAACAGGTCCGGCAGATTTATGTCGTTTCGGGGGGCCGAATTGTCACGCTCTTCGGGTGGACTTGGGGTTGATGTCATGTGTGGACTCCTTCCTAGATCCCCGCCGCGGCCCATGCGGGCAGCGATGATCGGCGGCACCCGTCCGTGGGTGCTTGGCGCAGCCAGATCGAGGCTGATTGGATAAGCTAGCCTGGCGTTGCAGGCCACCTAATTTTACCGCCGCTTCTTCGCAAAGGCAAATGTCCCCTCCACTCTCGTGCCACCATGCCAGATTCTTTGTAAGCTGTTTGTGCGCGAGTCGATAGGCACGCATGAGGCGGCCCGAAGGGCGGCATGGTCGCCATTCTGTTCCAGGATGAAACGACCTCATTGATTCATGAGAGAGCACTTGTCACGGTCTGCCGTTCTCGGCTGCCTGGAGTCCTCCTGGTCAGTTTCCCAATCCGACACCACCTGCTGCCCGGCGCGTGTCAGCCGTGCGGCCCGGAGGCGTTCCCCGAAGAAAATCCTACGTCGCTGGAGTCCATGGCCAGACCCAGGACGTCCACTAGCCGAGCGTGGAACCGGGGCCCGGGCCTGTGGCCGCGGCGCTCCCATCCTCGGACGGTGCTCGGGTCGACACCGAGCAGATCGGCGAGGGCATCCATGCTGAGACCCTGTCCCTGGCGGAGGTGGAGGATTTGTCGGCCCAGATCGGCGATCCCGGGGGCTTGCCGTGGGTCGTACCCGAGGAACCGGACCACTCCAGGGATCGCCCGGAGGTTCGGCGAGGCGGTTCCGGCCTCCCAGTTGAAGACCGTCGTCTTGTCGACCCCGATCCGCAACGCAACCTCTCGCTGGAAGAGCCCGAGGTCCAAGCGGCGTTTTCGGATGTGGTCGCCGATTGAGCTGAGTTCCGTAGGATAAGCTCTATCAAGGGGTTTCGGGCTTTTCAGCTTCAGATTGCAAAAGGGCAACGCAGGGGTGAGGTTGCGTTGCCCATTTGCAGCGATTTCTGAAGCGGTAGGAAGGTAGCAGAGATGGATTTCAACGGCGTCTTTTTCGATGGTGATTCGCTCGACGACATGCTCGACGATTTGCCGCTTCTCTTCGGGGGCGAGTGTCGGCCAACGGGCGGTGAGGTCCTTGGCTTCCGTCAGGATCTCGTCGCTGGAAAGGAGTTGGATCTTGAGGAAGTCTACTTCCCCTTGGAGTCTGGGGAGTTCCTCCTCGATCTGATTGAGTCGCTCCTCGAGTGGTTGGTACTGCCGACCGTAACCCTGGACCGTGATCGCGTCGGTGATGTAGGCACGGTG
Source organism: Patescibacteria group bacterium (assembly GCA_041661625.1). Taxonomy (NCBI): domain Bacteria; species Patescibacteria group bacterium. The sequence continues at coordinate 66,835 of JBAZUB010000003.1, forward strand.
GATCTTGTCCATTTCCCGGACGAGGCTTTCTCGTTTGGCGGTGAGGGCTCGGAGGGCTTCGTCCTTAGTCTTGATCGTCTCGTCCGCTTGGCCGAGATACTGGGTGATCTCCTGAGGATCGAGGAAGAAGCCTTTGAGCTGTTCGGCGAAGACAGCTTCGAGGTCGTCGATCGGGATCTTGTTGCGGCACTTCTGGCAAACGTACTTTGGACTGTTCGAGAGGGCGTACATCTTCTGGCCGCAGTGGCAGAAGACGACCCCGGCGAAAAGATGAACAGTCTTCTTCGTCTCGCATTCATCCTTCCGCCGCCGTTCGTTGAGGATCGCGTTCGCTTTGAGCCAGGTTTCCTCGGAGACGATTGGCTCGACTGGAGTTAGGACCCACTCGTCCTCCGGTTTCACCTTCCAGTGTTTCTTCGCGCCCAGGGACTTCGTGTAGTTCGCTCGGCGGATGCCCTTCGCCATCGGGTCCCGGAGGAGGCGATCCACCGTCGTGTCCGAGAACATCGAGCCGTTCCGAGTCCGGTAACCCTTCTCGTTCAGCAGGCGGGCGACGGCCTTCTTGCGCTTATGCTCCAGGAAGAGCTCGTACATGAGCTTGCGGACCGGAGCCTCTTTCGGGTCCGGGATCAGTTCCCGATTCTCCCAGCGGTAACCGAAGGGGGCGGCACCGCCGAGGGGCTTTCCGAGTTGTGCCCGGATGGGTACGGATGCGGCCACTCGTTCCGCGATCTCCTCCCGTTCCCACTGGGCCATGGCCGCGACGACCGTAAAGAACAGCCGGCCAGCCGGAGTCGACGTGTCGATCGCCTCAGAAAGGGAGATCAGGTCCGCGCCGTGGTCCCGGAAGATGTCCGCGAACTCCAGAAGCTCCCTGGTGTTCCGGGCAAGTCGGGCGAGCTTGGAGAAGATGAGCGCCGTGATGTGACCACCTCGAAGGTGCTCAAGCATCCGGTCGGTCTCGGCATAGCCCATGACAGACTTTCCCGACATGGCCTCAAGGTGATAGACCTCGCGAACGCGCCAACCCTTGGCCTCTGCATACATCCGGGCGCGCTTTTCGTGATGCTCGGGGCTCTCACCGCGAGCCTGGTCCTCGGTCGAAACCCGGATCCAGATGCCGACCTGCCTTTGCGTCTGCGGCTCATCCTTCTGTTGTTTCTTCATCGGACTGCACCTATTTCTTGTCAGGCTTGAGGCGTTTCATGGCCTTGGCGATCACCTGGGAAACGGCCTCTCGCTTCGCCGTCTTTTCCTGTTCCGAGACTGACTTATACTTGGTCTTCACCTTGTACCCGCGAACCGTTCCGGTCGTGCTCGCGGCTTCCGCCTCGATTCCTTCAAGAACCGCGAATGCCTCCTCGGGCGTGCAGAAGTGAATACGCCTGAGTTGCTCTTCGTCGAAGGTGTTTCCCGCCTGCTGGCGCACCTGATTCAGCGTCTTCTTTTCGGAAGAAACGACTAGCACGTGCCCGAACCCGGCCGCGATACACTTCTGGACGTTTCCGACTTCGTGGTCCGGCGTGGTCGTGACGGCGATCTCGCAGGCGACGGATTGGTCGCCCTTCCGCAGGGCAACATCCACACTGCCGAGACCGTCGAGGATCTTCTCCTCGATGGTCGCCCGCCATTCCCGCGACTCGGCCCACCGTTTGATGAGCTCCTGCAGGTACTTATGCTGCTGACCGCCCCGACCTGGAGTCGGTACGGTTGACGGGGGTGCCGGGGGAGGTTCTGCTCGCTTGGGTCGTTCCGTGCTGATGGGTGTCGGCGCCGGCGGGAGAGGTTCGGGAATCGTTGCTCTCTGCGGGGCTGGTTCGACGGGTTGGATCGTGGCCCGGCCGGGAGCGGATCGCTGCAGGATCGCCTCGATCTCCTCCCGTGGCATCCCGTACTTCTCCCGCGACCGGGCGATCACGAGCTCCCTGCGGGTGCGGGCTTCGTCGGGATCAATCTCGGCGAGTCTCGGGGTATCGAGATTGAAGTCGAACTCCGCCCGTTCGACCCGGGCGATGGCCTGACCGGTGCCGAGGTTCTGGAGGTCCTTCGATTCGTACGAGGCGAATCCGCTCTCCAGGGTTCGAGCGTCCTGATCGCCCACCCGGAAGCAGACACGGGTGTACGGATTCGATAGTACCGAACTCAGCACCTCCGGGCTCTTGCCGCCGATCTGCCGGAGATCTTGGTGCGCGAGGATCAAACCCAGCCGGTACTTCCGTGCACCCGAGAGGATCTGCTCCATCGTCGGCGTGATGAAGTTCTGGAATTCGTCGATGTAGACGTAGAACGGGCGGCGCTCGGCTTCGGCCACCTCTTGACGGCTCATTGCGATCTGCTGAAGCTTGGAGACGAGGAGACTGCCGAGAAGGTGCGCGTTCTCCTCGCCGATCGCACCCTGGGAAAGCCGAGCGAGCAGGATCTTCCCCCCGTCCATCATCCGGCGGAAGTCGAGACGATCGTCCTTCTGCGCGACCATGTACCGGATGAGCTTCGGCCGAAGGAAGGTATCGAGACGGGTGAGGATAGATGCCTGCGGGCTCCCTCTGAGGAGGGAGAACTCCTTCTGCCAGTAGTACACGACGTCAGGATCGCGAACGGTTGCGAGGAATTCTTCTCGGAAACCCTTCTCGACCAGGAACCGACGCAGATCGATCAGAGTCCCGCCCCGGTCGCTTTCAAGGAAGGCGAGGATCGCGTTCCCGAGGACCGATGTCATCTGATCGCCCCACGAGGTGGAGAGTCTCCGGAAGACGGAGGCGAGATCGGAAGAGAGGAGCGTCTTTTCGAGTTCTGAGTGCGCCGAGAGGATGTTGAACCCCACCGGGAATTCGGCATCGGCCGGATCCAAGAGGATGACGTCGTCGATCCGTTCTTCCGGCACTCGCTCCAGGATCTGGTCGATGAGATCACCATGCGGATCCAGAACGGCGATACCCTGGCCTGTCTTCAGATCCTGAAGGATGAGGTTCAGAAGGAGCGTGGACTTCCCCGTGCCCGATGCGCCGATGACGTACATGTGCCGTGATCGCTGGTCCGCAGTGAGCGCCACTTGCGCGGTTTTTCCGGCGTGGACATTCGCGCCGAGGAGTAATCCCTGTCCGGTGGCAATTGCCGGTGCGGCCCGTGTCTTCCGTTCCTCGCGTTTCAGTTTCTCGACACGCACGGAGGCCGAGGGCGGGTGAACCAGGGAGACGAGCTCCTCAGTCGAGAGGATCATTCCGCTCCGATGGCTCTTGCGGAGCAACAAATCCGACTGGTGCTCGGCGTCATCGTACCCGTCGTTTGCTAGCGGCATGAACTCGTTCCCGGCCGGGTTGGCGAAGCTTCTGAGGCTACCACCGACCGCGCGGGCGATCTCCCAGGCGCGACCCAGGTCCGGGCTCTTCACGCCGATCCGAACGACCGCCGCGAGGAGTGGATGCGCGATCTTGACCTTGGCAGCAGCGGCGATCTCCGGTGCATCCTCGAAGAAAGCTTTCCCCTCGTGATCCAGAACCGCCCGCATCATACTCTTGGCCCACGGATGACGGACCGCCTGGAAGAGCACTTGCACGACGGCTACTTCACCCATTTCGAGGTCCGAATGCGCCGAAACGACACCGATCAGGGGATCGATCTCGAAACCCTTGAAGGTGCGAAGCGGCAGCATGAATTCGTGGGAGAGCCCGAAGTCGACCAAGATCGCGGCTCCATCCGGCGACGCTTCCCAAGTCGACCGGAGGAAGTCGTTCTCCTGGGTCAGAACGACTTCGGGAAAGTAGCCCTTGAGCTGCTGTGACACCTTCGCCGCGTCGGTCTCCCGAACGGCCAAATGGACCATGATCGAATCAGGTAGGCCGACGACCTCGAACGACAGCGGGCCGGCCGCGATCGGAAGACTCGCGAGAAACTGCTCGACCGCCTCCCGAGAGACTTTGAGCGGAGGAGGGACCGAAAGCTTCAGTTCGACGATCGGGGAATCGTCATCATCAACCTCGACTTCCGGCGTCTCGGGCTCCAGTTCGTCGAAATCCCACGACACCGTTGGCCGACGCTTGCCGGTGACGATCCGTTCGATACCCTCCGTGATTCGGGAGACGAGCGTGGGTCTGCGTCCATCGTCGGTCCCCGGATCACGCGGCGGCACCCAGTGGTACCTGAACGGGACGAATGGCGGCTCGAGTTCGACCGGAAACGGGTGGAGAAGCCATCCTCGGCCGCGCTTCTCCCAGTCGTAGAACTGGGTGGTGAGACGTTCGACCTGGCTCGGTGCATATTCGTCGGCCGAGGTCTGGTCATCCTCCCAGGGGACGATGTCCCGTTCGTCCACCATCGTTCATCCTACCTGCGCAGAAGATCCCGCATGATCGGCTTCTTTTCGTCCTCGGTCATCGCCCTCAGGCCCTTCGCCGTGGTGACAGCGTCGATCGACTCGTTCACCGCCGCGCTGACGGCGGACTGGAACATGAGTTTCGTGTCGATACGGTAGTAGGTCTCGGGGCGGAAGAAGTGCTCATATAGAGGACCTAGAAGCGGGACAGCCAGGATAGGGTCATCCGGATCCATGTCGAAAAGCCGTGTGATCCCTCGATAGATAAGGTAGACCACGATGATCGTTGCCAGCGTGATGAGCAGCCGGATGAGCAGGCCTGGTCCATAGCGGTGGAACATCTGAACCCACAGGCGGGAGACGACCTTGCCGACGCCGCTGCGAAGAACGAAGTATCCGATGATCGCACCAAGCAGGATGGCCCAGCAAAGGACCCGGTTCGGCCGTTTCTCGCCGAGCCACCAAGAAAAGAAGTACCCGGTGCCGTAGGGTGCCGCGCAGAGGTCGAACGCCAGCTTCTGGCGGGTGAAGCGAAGGTACTCACGCTTGGCGGAGAGCGTCCCGCCCTCGTGGAGGTCGACCCGGGATACTGAGACGTCCGGAATCTGACGCTGTTGCACGGCGGCCTCGACCGAGGCGTAGAAATCCATGGCCGAAGTTTGGAATCCATCGAACGGCTTGTGCCAGTGCGAGAACATGTTGGCCAGCAAGGTCTTCGCCATCTCCCCTCCCCATTGTGAACCGACAATCTCGATTAGGCATTTCCCAGGCTAGTCCCCGACGCGCCGCAACGCAACCGCCAAGTGTTGCCCGTACCTAGACTCCCACTCCCCGTACTCCGGGACCGCGGAACAGAGGAAGGCAGAAGGCGGTGTCGTCGAAAACGAGGGAAAGAGCCCCTCGTTGGGGATGGGGAACGGTACTCCCAAAGAGCCGAGGAAGTCGGAACTACCGGGGGACGGCGCACGACTATATTGAAGTCCGCTAGCTTCTCTTGAAGAGCAGGACATGCTCATGGGTTATTCTACTATTCCGAACATTGAACGAGCGCTTCGTCGCCTGAAGCGTACGAATCCATCTCTCTTCCAGAGGCATACCATGATTTCGAAACAGTTTGATGAATGTGTCACCCACAGGCACAGCGCGCTTATTGACGATCGCATCTCCGACAACAAACAAACACCTGCCACCCGGACGCAACACCCTGGACCACTCGCGCAGGCAATTCTCCATATCGGTAAAGTACTTGTCTGCGGTGGCCTTCGGCCGGGTGAACTCGTCGTGGCTTCCAATCTCGAGGTCACGAGCAAATGCGACGTCCCCGTCTAACCAGTGAATGCGTTGGCGGTGATACTTGTGATAGTCATAGGCGTTCAGGTAAGGAGGCGATGTGACGATCAGAGTCACGCTCCGATCCCGAATGAATGGCACTTTGCGGGCATCAGCCAGCTTGAGTGTCACTTTGGCGCGCGGCCCTCGTGGAGCGTCATCCAACCTTCTTACCGTGTCCAGCAGTCGAAGACGGAACAGCGAACCGACGTCCGCAACGGTCACGTCTCGTGGCACTCGCGCATATCTTGTGTCGCTATCCTGAAAGGAGACGCGCACAATAATGGACGAAAAGATGGACTGAAGCAAAACCTTCTCGGGTTGTTTCTCGCTAAGTATCAGTCCTTTGAGAGCCGCGAGCCGGTCCATGATGTCCTTGGTGAACCAATAGGGAACATGGTCGTTGCTCGGTATCAACTCCGGCCGGGCAACCGCTGCAGTCAGCCAGTTCTCTACGGACTCTGCAAAGATCCGTAAACGGCTGATACTGCGCTTTGTATAGTGAAGAGTCTTGGCTCGGCTCACCAGTATAGCAATGTCGTTATTGTCTGTCCCGATTGACGGCCGTCCAAGAATGCTGGCCTCGAGCAAGGTAGTACCGCACCCGCAAAACGGGTCGTATACCAGTTCTCCGGGCTTGCTCCACTGCTCGATCGCCTTTCGCGGTATCTGCGGAATAAACCGGGCAGGATAGGGATGCAGAGAATGAAGGTGCTCCTGCGTGTCGACACCATGGAAATTCCAGCCCTTCCCGTTTGTGACGAGAGCGCCTTCATCTGCTGTTGTGTATATTGCTCGGCGTTCCATGGTTATGCTTTGAAACACAAGATTGTCTCGGCCGACCCCCGATTCTCCCGAAAGATATCACGCGACACTAGCAGCTCCATCGGGATCATTTCAAGGCCCTTCCAGCCAACCTGTTGTCCAATCGCAAACAGGAATCGGTCGGTAGGAATCTCCACCTTCTCACCGTTTACGGTGCTGCTGTTGTTCCCGACTACATAATACGCGTAGCTCCCCGGGGCCATGAGTGATCGCGCTGAGCGCATGGCATCGCTCATGGCGAGGAAGTATCGAGCCAGCAACGAGGGCAGGTTACGTCTACGAAAGCCGACATCCGGACCGTGGTTGTGCGACGCAATTCGCTCGATCAGTGAGATGGTTTCGCGAGGCAGTTCCTTCTTTCGGGTCTCGAACTGGCTCCATCCCTGGAGTCGTTCCTTGTCAGTGATCTCTCGCGTGCCTACCATCAAGCTCTCAACATCCCCATGGCGTTGTCGCGAGAGGAGGCCAAGGACGACAAGGCTAAGCCTATCCGTGTCAATGTAAGGCAAGGCTGTCGCGTATGGAGGCGACGTCACCAGCAAATCGACCTTCCCCACATACTCGGGGAAAAGCTCATCAAGTTGCACCGCGTTGCCCTGCACGACTTTGAGGGTTCGCTTTCGGGACCGTGGAAGTACACAGAGGTACGGATAGATCCGGTCGGTCTGCTCCTCCACCTGGGTCCGAAACTTCTCCAGTGCTGCTCCCTGAAGATACGGTCTGACGTCCTTACGAACGCGGAGGTCCACCTCCTTTTGCCAGGATACTGAGCGCACGATCTCGCTCAGGCAGACTCGTAGGAAATCTCGGTAGAGAGCGGAATCGACTCTTTCTATGCTTCGTAAAATAGCCGCGATGTCCTTGAGGGCGGGTTCTGCAAACCACCGGCGCAGGTACGCAAGATCGTGCCCTTGCCAGAAGTGGTCGGGTTCGGAGTCCCGGAACTTCAGTTTGCGAAGGTATGCGTCGATGGTCTCGGCGAACACCTCGGGGCGTTCGCGGACAATGCCAGCTTTCACCTTGGCAATAAGGACCGAGAGCGGGTTCAGGTCCGCTGCCAAAGCGGCGCGGCCGGCTGCTACTGTCTCGCATGGTGTTGTGCCGCTGCCGCACATCGGATCGAGGACTAGGCCGTCATCCGGCACCCCGGATATGTTCATCAGACTGCGAACGAGTTGGGGGAAGAACTTCCCCCGATATTCATGCAGGTCGTGAGGCCCGTAGCGAAGCCTTCGTGCCCGGTGAAGTTCGGTCTTCTCCGTGGTGCTCTCAGATCCGTTCTGAGTGAACTCAAGTGCGTTCTGCACCGTAGGTTCAAGAACGGTTGTGCCGACCCGTTGCCAGTAGGTCAGGCGTTCCCGGAAGTACTGAACAGGTCGTCCTGAACGAACAAGGTGAAGGCCATACTTCTCGGCAACCGGGCCGTCTCCCTGGAGAAGGGCTTGCAGTTCGCGAGTGGCCAGCTCGCGCTCGAATGGTTGGAGATAGGGTTTCATCTCAAACTTCAGTGAGTCCTTGTCGTTGGCGAGCAGCAACGGAGGGAAAATCGAAAATCTCCGCTGAATCATGTTCGCGATATCTATTGGCATCATGCGTTTTGGCATTGTGACACGTGATATGAAGCGTTGATCGCTTCGATCGGTGTCTTGTCGGATCCAAATGGCAGAGGGATGTCCCGCATTTGAAAAGCGGGAATATCCATCGGCAGCGTCCTCAAGTGTGATCGATATGCGGCCAGCCTGTCCGAACCAGCGGCGCGTATGGCGTCGTCCGTCTCTCTCAACAGGAGCGTCTCTACCTGGGCCGAAACCAGTGGCGAATGGATCGGTTTATCGCGAGCCGTTCTCTTAGCCGTGCCCATATAGGCGTCGATCTTGCCAGAAATGGCGAAGTCGCACCATCCGATGGGAAGTGCGTCCGCGCAAGCAGCGATGATAGTGCCAATCCCCGGAGGGAAGAGCTCGGCATGCTCCAGTACCAGTAACGCTCGCAGTCGGAAATACTCCATACTGATATATCCCAAACGAGGGCACTTTGCCGGGGCGACGATGTCAGTGGCAAGGTCTTCAGCGAGAGTTGGTGTCAGTTGGCCTGCCGAGCGAATGACCTCGACGGCCAGCGCCATGGACAGGGTGAGTTCCGATTTCATTCGATGCCGTAGCATCGTCGCGCTGACGTCCTTGTCGTAAATCAGCCCGTCAGTTTGCCGCTTGTTCAGCAGAAGCGCGGAGTACCTAACGTGATCGATGCCGTTGGGGCGTAGCTGGCGCTCGATCCACCATCGGGTATGAATGGCATGGATGGTTGGTTGGAGGTACTGTCCTCCGAAGTGGTATAACTGATTGCCGTATTGTTCTGAGTAGGCAACTGGGACATCGTTGACCGTGAGAAGTTCCTCCATGATGCCGAGCCAGTCGTGCCGAATGTGTCCATCCAATACCAGGTCGATGAGCGACGCCTGCAGGCAGACGGAAGCGGCTGCCAAACCGTGGTCAGCCTGCTGGATTGCATTCTCGCGCCATTCTTTCAGGTAAGCGGCATGGATTGGCAGAATGAAGCCCGGAGCTAGCGTGATCTGGGGTGTAATAATGTGTTCAGGCATTGTAAAAAGCCGCACAAGGATCAGGAGCTATCCGGTGAAATACTGCATACATCAGCAAAGGGAAATACCATCTACAGAGAGAGGATGATGCCCAGAAGTCGATACGGGCGACGCCGGCTCCGGTGGGCTCGACGTGGGAGTATCTGTCCCCGTAGTTTGCCCGAAGAAGACTCGGTTGTTCGAGGGGCATATCAGCGACGTTGAGAGCCCACTCCTTTATGGGCAACGATACCTCGATAGTACGGAGTTTGCCGTCACCGCTGTTACCTCCGCGGAGCATCGGCACGCCGTTCTTGAGCGCGGTCACCACGAGTTCGGGGAAGTACTGGGAACCGACCTTCACTTTCCATGCGTCCAGGCAGTACTGGACCGGAAAGAGGCGTTGTAGCGAGCGGAGCATCAATTCAAGACTGGTGCCCTCCGAGGATGTGAATCCCAGAGCGAGCGGACCAGGGCTCGAGTTGAACATCGTTATGAGCTTTTCTTTGGGCGTCGATCCTTCGGCTAGGTATAGGCCGGCTACATACGACCATAGTGGGTCGATACGAAGCGAGCGGTGAAGTACGACCTCGCTTGATTGTCGCCATTGGCCGACGAGATTATTGCCTACAGGCGCGAGGCGCAACGGTCGAGTGCAGTTGATTTGACCATAGGGATTATCGGCAAAGAACTGTGCGACGTCAATATGTTCGCCGACCGTGGAAGGGGTGGCGGCCCATTGGACCAGGCCCGAGCTCGAGGTCTGAGAGTCGCTCAGAATCGAGTCCTCGACCTCATGCATCATCTTCAGGAACAATTCCCCAATACCGTTAAGACCGCCGACACCGAGTTCATCCGATCTGCTGGAGCCTCCTGGAAGTCTTGCGCCCTTCTTGAATGGTCGACGGACTGACGCGGCGACTTTGATATCCGGGCCGATGGGAATGCCGACGGCAGCTATTTGGGCCGTCTTTTCACGCGCGAGAATAATCTCCATCGCGGTCTTGTGCTGGTAGTAGAAAGAAAGGTGCTCTTCAGGGGTGCCAGGAACGTCCGGGCGCACTTCGGCCAAGTACCGCGAGTCTGGGTCCGTAAGTCTGGCGCGCACTGTGGCGAGGGGGACGGGAGCAGGGACGTCCGAATTGGCTGTTTCCCGATAATACAATCGGAGCCTATCGGCACCGACGCCGTCCATGAAGTAGGCACTATCCTCGCCAAGGTAGAATGTGAAGCGGACCTGGCTCGGAAAGAATTTGCGGAACTGGTCGACCGCAAAACGGATGAGATTCTGTTCCTTTTGGGAAAAGGAAATCGTAGGGACGATCCGAGTGGTGTCGTGCCTGTCCTCAGACCCTTTCGCTCCGTCACCGCTATAGAGCCCCAAGAAGGCGACCAGCTCTTCATCGAGCTCGACTGTGCGCGGAATCGTGACCGTATCGCCGAAGCCATCCTCGCGGCGCAGGACGAGGTTCTCACCCTCAATCGCGAAGGAATACCGCTGGCGGTACTTCCGGTCCTTCGCATCCGTGATGACGCTCCCGGTGACGAGCCCCTGTACTGCGATCAAGTATTGTTCTGTTCGTAGGTGTCCTAGAATCACAGCATCTGTTCCTGTTTAGTATTAATAGCCGGCCTGATCCGACCATTCCTTGGCGAAGACGCCGGATATGCTACTGGTCCAAGGCGACCGCCTGTCACCCCTCATGTCGAATCTTCCTGAAGCCCCTCCAAGCCCATCCCAAGGACTGGGTCGGAATGGCGCGCCGCAGGACATCGGAAGTGGCGCAAGTTACAAAAAATCATCAGCTTACGCCTCTTTATCATACCGATTTGTTCGAGCCTAGTCAATCTGCCACAACTCCGTAAGTTAGCGCAACTCAATAGAAAGAGGCTGGTCCTTCGGGGAGCAGCCTCATGGTGGATCAGAGCGCGAGTGCGCTCCGGAAGGTGCTGGAGAGTCGGAGCCCGGAGTCCATTTGGACCCGCGGACTCCGGGACTTGCTGACTTCGGTGAAGGCGTTGTAGAGCGACCAGGCGGTCCGGGGAGCAAACTCCTCGTGGGCGGGCGTCTCCCACGCCTCGATCACCTTCGGGAGGTTCGAGGCTGGCAGGACGTCCTGCCGGACGGCCTCGACCATGAGGTGGTCAGCCGCCTCGACGGAAAGCTCAAGCGCCTTCATCGCCACGATTTCGGCGTGGATCCGGCTCTGCATTGAGGAGACCTTCGAGAGCATGCGGTAGATCAGGTCCGGAAGATCCCGAAAGATGTTGATGGTGTGCCTGCGGGTCGCGGCGGCCTCTCCAGAGAAGGCGAGGTTGTCGCAGACGAAGACGTGGTGGCCGGCGGTGAGATTTGCAGAGAGGGACCGGTCGTAGCTGTTTCGGAGACCGATCGCGAGGGCGTAGTCGGCGTGCTTCCCGCCGTTCCGGCAGGTCAGTACCCCGAACATCTGGGCGCCGTCGCGGGCAAGCGCGTAGCAGGCATCGGTGATCGTGAGGCCGAAGCGCGGAACATGGAGTTCGACTTCCTCGACGAACCGGCCGTAGGGCACCGGGACGTAGGAGTCGGTTTCGGAAGGAACAGGGACGGAAGCCAGGTCGGCTTTGGTCGCCTCCCAACCTCCGCGATGGAGAATGAGCTGACTGGACATGACGGGGACCTTCCTTTCCAGAGTTTCAGATCAGACCGCGTTCACGAAACGACAGGTAGGAGCCGCCGGCGCCGATGATCACGTGGTCGATGACCTCGATGCCGAGCATCTCGCCGGTGCGGACCAGCCGATGGGTCATCTCGACGTCGTCTTCCGACGGTTCGGGGTCGCCTGACGGGTGGTTATGAGCCAGGAGCATGGAGGCGGCCGCCGCCTGGATGGCGGGTCGGAACACCTCCCGAGGATGGACGATCGATGCATTGAGGCTTCCCACACTCACCGTCTCGAACTTCAGGAGGCGGTGCCGGGTGGTGAGCAGAAGCGTGACGAACATCTCGCGCTTCAAGTCTCCCAGGACGGGACCGACGACCTGCACGGCGTCCTGCGCCGTGCGGATGATGAGGTTCTGTTCGGTACGAGGAACGGCTGCGCGGCGCGAGAGCTCGAACGCAGCGAGCACCTGGGTCGCCCGGCGCCGTCCGATCCCCGGGATCGCGACCAGGTCGGCTGTCCCGGCGTCGGCGATGACATCGAGCGAGCCGAATCGGGAGAGCAACGCCGCGGCCGCGTTTCCGGAGCAGAGCACGGCGGAAAGCAGGCGCGTCACGGGCCAAGACCGGCAGTCTTCCCGACAGTGGATCAACGGGTCCTCCAGCATCGGGATTGCGGGATCGATCATGTGAGCCTCCTTCTTCCGGCAAACGCTCATGCGTTTCCGGCGGGTTGAGAGATCGCTGGGTAGAGAAAGAGGGGGTCTTCAAGCGAAGACCCCGGGACGAAGTGGAAGGCGGGCGGTTACCCGCGCCACTGTTGGCAATGAGCGAAGTACTCACACTCGGAGCAGCGATACGAAGGATTCGGGAAGCAGCAACCGGACTGGATAGCCAGAGCCACGCTTTCGATCAGCCGGGCGGTCCAGGCAAGGTCCTCAATTGTGCGGGTGGCAGGCAGGTGCACCAAGCGCGGGACCTTGGTCTTCAGAAGCGCGTCAATGCGGAGAGGTGGAACCGTTCCGGTTGCGAGGAAACGAACGAGCGCGTAGGTGGAAAGCTGGAGGTGTCGTTCGAGCGAACCCGTGTCGAAGGTCCGGGCGGCAGTCTTGAGTTCCACGAGCGTGCCGTCCGCCTCGACCAGATCAATCACCCCGCGCAGTCGGATGTCGAACACTTCACCGGTTTCGGGATCCACGAGGTCGATCTCGAAGCGGTCCTCGGTCAGGAGCGGCATTGTGCCGGATGAATCCGCGACATACAGAGCAACGAGTTCGTGACCCTTCTCCGCGAGGATCTCCTTGGATTCCTTCTCGGCGAACACCACGGGCTCGAGGTTCTGTGCGAACCAGTCGGCATCGAAGATCTTCGCGACCGCCTCCGGTTCCGGCGTGCGTCCGGCCAGCCGTTCGCGGTGGAACCACTCTACGGCAGCATGGACGGAAGAGCCGAACACCAGCGCGGCAGGCCGCCAGGGCGGCGGGATCTTGTCGATGTACTGGAAACGGTGCTTGAGTGGACAGGTGAGGTAGGTCTGAACCCGGCTAACGCTGAGGGGCTCCATCGGGGGCCTCCTGCAGGAGCTGGTCGATCGCCTCCGTTGCCCTGGCTTTGCTGACCTGGGTAAGCGTCTCGACCCCGAAGAACTCCTTCAGGTACTCGTGGGCGGCGTCATTCTGAAGCCCTTGGCCGGCGAGAATCCGGAAGAGATACCGACGCTGAGCTTCGGTCATGAGCGCTCCGTTGCCATTGCCGTTGCCGCCGGGCTGCGGTGTTCGGGGAGAGGTCCGACCGTTGCCGCGGGCGGCGCGAACCGGCGCGGGTGCAGCACCCGATCCGAGGTCCGATTCACCTGGCGGGAAGCCATCGCCGTCCAGCTCCTCGAAGGAGACGATGCCGATATTTACGGCATCACGGAGGGCGCGAGCCTTCGCCCGGGTCTCGGCCATGCGGATCAGGTGTGGGACGATGAACGAGTTGACGTTCTCGGGATTGGCGTCGCCGATCCCGTCGAACTTCCCCTTCTTCGTCTCGACGAGCGCCTTGGCGATCGCCGTCCGGCCGTTCTCGTCCGAGGGGATCTGAACGAGCCGGGTAGCGATGCGCTGCAAGCCTTCGTCGTGGGCCTTGCTGAGGAGGCCCTGGTAGGTGACCACCTCCTTCGTGCCGACGACGCGGCCGGTCCGGTCCTTGATCTCGATCGTGCGGATGAGGCCGTTCTGGGTCATGGGGACACCTCCTGTTCCGTGGGGGGATTTGGAAAGGGCGGGCAAGACGGAGAGCGAGTCTCCACCCTTCACGGTACGGGAGGTGGGCCTTGGGACGTAGGGAGGGCGATGCGTCGTTGAGCGCACATCCTGTGGAAAACCCACCGTCGTAAGGCCTTCACAGAACCGAATGATTATGGTAAGGTTGCTTACCTTGATATTGATCTATGCAGACGATGACAAACGTACCCCAAAACACGTACGCCAACCCGACCGACGGCAATACGTACTACCTTGCTTCGCTTGAGGACGGGAACAGCAAGGTTCTTTGGGCGTGTCCGACAAACCGCGACGGCTCGGCTGATTTCGTTTCAGCCATCCCGGAAACCGACTTCGCCGAACCGCTCACACCCGATGATCGGGAGCGGATCGTGCGCGCTCTCACATAGGAAAGCGCAAGGGAATCGTGAAGACGTGATGCGCTTCACGAGTTTTGTCGTCTGGATAATTGGACGGCTACCGCAACTGCGAGTGCGTCAAACATATGAAGCCAGTACCTATCCTTGGGCTTGTAGCCGAGGACGGGATGCGGTGGCTCCTTCGGGAGCTTGATCCGAAGGTCCTCAAAGCCCATGCGGACGATGGCGTGTGCGACGTCGAACTTTTTCGCGTGGCGATCACCGACCACGACTCGCCGCACGTCGGGCGGCGCTATCTCCAACACCCGGATGCCGAGTTCGCGAGATCGTGCCTGAAGTTCCTGGACGATCACCGAAACGAGAGCGGCGCGTTTCGTAGGGACAAGCAGGGGCTTTTCGATTGCGACGACCGAGGGAGCGTGCTCGGCGACATACGACAGAATCACCCGACGAGCCTGGCCGATCACGTCGTGCGGCCGTTCTCCGTTGTGGAGGGTGTGGACGCCGAAGCCAAGAAGGGTCGAGCCCGTGATGACCACCGCTCCCATGTATTTCGTTCCAGGATCGATGCCGAGGATTTTTTCTTCCATTGTTAATTGGCCGTTTAGATGGTGAGTACGAACGGGTTCCCTCCCGAGAGACCGCGACGGTGTGGACCCGGCTTGCGCGGGTGACCACGATGTCCGCGGCGGCGGTCCGCAAGACGGAAACCGCCTGGCTTTCCAGCCGAAGAATCGGCTCCGGGAGGGCTGTATGAGTGGTTCAGGCGGCCGTGGCCTGATGGTGAAGAGCGAGGGCGACGGCGTCGAACATGTTCTGGAAGTACGCTTCCTTCCAGCGGCGGTCTTGCGTGAGATAGACCCGCAGGGCGGGCAGGCGTCCGGCGACAGCCTCGGCCGTCTGGCGTTTGTTCGCCCAGCCGTGGCCGACGAGGCCCTTGCGGACGGTCTGGGGCGCGTATGTCGCGACCGTCAGCCCTTTCAGGGCAGCCATGCGGCGAACCCGACGGGCCAGACGGTCCAGCCGATCCAAGGAGTTCACGCGGTTCGGGTGGGTGGCTTCAAGGACGACGATCGAGGGTCTGAACTGACCGATCCAGTCGCCGATGGCCTTCACGGCGGCGGGGAGGCGCTGCTTCGATGGCAGCAACCGGAGCGGGAGGACTCCCGACTCGATCAGGGATCCTCCTCGGAGAATGGCGTACCCGAGGTCCCGGAGGCCGGGATCAAGGGCGAGGATCGTCTTCGCTGTGGCTTTGGGCATGGCGTTTGAGTAGATAAAGAAATAAAGCTGTGCGTGAGCGGCGGATCTCGGCCGCCGGAACGGCGAGGGTGCCGGCGAGCGCGCGTTTGATGATCGCGTCGTCGTGGAGCTCAAGCGCCGATTCGAGCGCTCCACGGTCCCCGTTCTCCCCAAGTGCTCGCTCCAGCTTCCCGATGGTGAAGAACCGTTTGATTTCCGGCGGCGATTCAGCCTGCGCCGGCAGCTGGGGAAGGTGCCGGACAGTCACGCGAACGGTTTGTCCGGAACGCTGGAGCCTCACATAGCGACGCGTTCGGAGATGGCCAAGCCAGCTTCGGACGGTTCCGTCGGGGAGCCCCATGGCGGAGGCGATCTCCGCCGTGTCCAGCTCCAGCGTGTTCTGGCCGGCGGGCAGTCGGACCAGAAGTCCGAGGTAGAGCCAGACGGCCGACCGCATCCGGCGGATGTGGAGCGCCTGCGGGTGCTCCAAGAGTCCTCGGTCGAGTCGGATTATAATGGGCATCGGGTTTCGGGTCATAGGTGGCTGTCGATCTTCGTGATGAGGTAGCGGAAGAGAGCGAGCTTGGATTTCCTGATCTTCTCGAGCGGCGTGTTGCGTACCCGGTCGAGAGCGCGGGTAACATGATCGGGCGAGTGACGAGCGAGGATTGCTGGCAGCTCCGTTTCGACCTCGGGTCCGACAACCTCCCGGGCCAGCCGCGCCAGCGCCCCTTCCCCCGCACCCCCATCCCCGATAGCTATAGCCTGCTTGCCTGATAATTGCTTAGAACAGCTATTGCTATAGCTATCTTCAATATGTGATCCGGGAAAAGCTTCGGAATTGCTCTGATTCTCGCGCTCCGACGCCACTTCGCCAGACCACGAAACGAGGTGCGCGACAAGGTACGGCAATGGCGACTGCACGCGCACGAGTCCGGCATCAACGAGGCGAGATAGCCACCGATCGATCCGGTCTTCCTCCACACTTAGCTCCCGGGAAAGGCGGGCGCGGGTACGAATCACCACTCCGTGTGATCCCGCGTGACGGATGAGAGCGAGGTAGAGAAACGCGCTGTTGCCGATCCGGTCAACGGGACGAGAAAAGTCGAGCACGGCGTCGAGAGCGCGGGTGGGAATACGTCGCTCGGTCATCCTTCTTCGTGCTTAGATTTATCCTCACGCTTAGGGAAGTAAAGGGCAGCGTAAAGCGACTCCGCCAACGTCCCGAGGGATCGGGCCAGGCGGAACACGTTCGGCAGGCTCGGCAGGGAGCAGCCCCGCTCCCAGGCCGACACGATTGGCCGGCTCCTACCGATAAGCTTTCCCAACATGGTCTGGGTGAGGCCAGCCCGAAGCCGGTATTCGCGGATGCGGTTCGGAAACCGGGCTGTGACTCTTGATCGGCGAAGGGTGAATTGAAACATGTACCAAGAATACAGACACGAACAGAAACCGAACAGAGGGGGTGAGGTGCATAACTGTTCGCCTCCTGTGGACAGCGGGCAGATATCCACAAAACAAGCCGCTTTCTGGACCTCTCGCACTCTACGACCGTTCCCGGAAGTGTGAGACGATTCGGGCATGAATACCCCAAACGAGCCGTCCGACCATGATGCCGGGACCATACTCCCCCAGAAAGCAATCGACGACCTCAAGGCGATCTACCGCCGGAAATGCGGGTCGGATCTCTCCGACCATGACGCCAGGGAGATGAGCAACCGCCTCCTTCGTGTTTTCGCCGTGCTGACGCGCGAACCGACGGACCGGCGAGACCGAGTTTGAACCGCGTCCACCCGCCTATCTTGACGGGATCCGGGAGTTAATTCTACACTTCAACACTAAACATCTGACACCTAAGTCATTGCCTTCCTATATCCTCTATGCGCGCAAGTCCTCCGAATCGGAGGATCGTCAAGTTCTCTCCATCGATTCGCAAGTCCGCGAATTGGAGGCCTTCGCGCAATCCCAGAACTTCACGGTTGCCTCGGTCCTGGCTGAGTCCCGCTCGGCCAAGGCCCCCGGCCGGCCGATCTTCGCGAAGATGCTCCGATCCGTCAGCCAGGGAAAGGCCGACGGCATCCTCTGCTGGAAGCTCGACCGCCTCGCCAGAAACCCGGTCGACGGGGCCGCCCTCA
The DNA here is from genome assembly GCA_041661625.1 of Patescibacteria group bacterium. Taxonomy (NCBI): domain Bacteria; species Patescibacteria group bacterium. The sequence continues at coordinate 84,523 of JBAZUB010000003.1, forward strand.
TCTGGGCGGTCGACGAAGGCAAGCTCCGGGAGATTGTCACCCGGGACCGGGCCTTCCAGAACACCGGGAATGACAAGTTCTGGATGCAGCTCGAGTTCGGCATGGCCAAGAAGTACGTGGACGATCTCTCCGACAATGTCAAACGCGGCAACCGAGCCAAACTGGAGCAGGGCTGGCTCCCGGGGCTGCCCCCAATCGGGTATCTGAACGACGCGGTGACGCGGAAGATCGTTCGCGATCCGGACCGGTTCGACATTCTGCGGAAGATCTGGGACGCCGTGCTGGCCGGTGAGTCTCCCCTCGAAGTGCTTTCGACCGCCACCGACGAGTGGGGGTTACGCACGCGAAAACACCGGCGCACGGGGGGTAAGCCGCTCGGCCGGAGCAACTTCTATGTCATGCTCTCCAACCCATTCTACTATGGGCTGCTTGTTCGCAACGGTGAGTCCTATCCTGGATCGCACCCTCCCATGATCTCGCAGGACGAGTTCGACCGCGTCCAGGAGCTACTCGGCCGTCCGAATCGGGCACCGCAACGGCGGCACGAATTCGCCTTCACGGGACTGATCCGCTGCGAGGAGTGCGGCGCTTCGATCACCGCCGCGGAGACGGTGAATCGGTACGGCTACCACTACGCCTACTACCACTGCACGAAACGGAAGGCCGGCACTTCCTGCAGACAGATGCCGATCCGCGAGGAAAAGCTGGAAACACAGATCCGCGAGGTATTGAGCCAGGTGGCCATTGACGACGACTATCGCGACTGGGCTTTGGAGAACCTTCGGATTGTCCACGAACGGGAAAGCAAGAGCCGGCAAACGGTGGACCGTTCCCTGGACGAGACTCACCGGGACGTTCAGAAGCAGATCGACGCGCTCCTCCAGGTCCGCCTCCGTGGATTGGTCACCGACGAGGAATATGCCGCCAAGAAGCACTCTCTTGTTTCCGAGAGCCTTCGATTGAAGGAACGCCTCGTCGACACCGATGGCCGAGCCACCCGTGGGTTGAAACTTTTCGAGCAAGCGATATTGTTCGCACACCTAGCCCCGAAACGCTTCGCGGAGGGAACAACCGCGGAGAAGCGCGAGATTCTCATGGCCCTCGGTTCCAACCTCTTGCTCAAGGACAGAACTCTGCGAATCCAACTGCAAAAACCCTTCCACCTGATCGGGGAAGGGCGGCACAGTATTTCCTGGTACCGGAGGAGGGACTTGAACCCTCAATCCCTTACGGGAACGTGATTTTGAGTCACGCGCGTATGCCAATTCCGCCACTCCGGCATGATTTCTTAAACTTACATTGTCAACGATTTTGCCCAGCACCACTCACTTTGTTCGGATGCTGGGCGCGAGTCACGCGCGTCTTCCAACTTGCCCCGTAACGAACGAGCCTGGCGAGTTCTGTTGCGGGGTTCCCCCCGGGGCTCGTCCCGCTCAGCGGGACACGCCCGTCCCCGCCTGCCAAAGCACAGCGGCGGGCAGGTCGATGGCCGCGAGTGAAGCAGTTCACTCGCTATCCCGCACGGCGGGATGCCATCTCGACCCACTCCGGCCTCAATTGGGCAGGATGTATTATGCTCTAAAATGTGCGATAACGTGTTTGCTGGTTCGTAGGCGAACAAGCGCTTGTTCGCCTACGGTTGTGTTTAAACGAACGACCGTGTTTCCACAAATGCAGGATGCTCTGCTATTGGCGTGTAATTCGCATTAATAATATGTAAAATAAGCCGATTTGTCAATTATTCCAGTTAATTAACCATTTAATTAAAAGGTTAATTGGCGGGTGTGGTCTATCGCTCGATAAACATTGAATAATCATCGTTTTCCTTGTATAATAATAGCAGTTGCTAAGACAATGACGCAGCTTGTGTTATACCCATGGCGAGAATTATTTCCATAGTCAATCAGAAAGGCGGAGTCGGAAAAACCACCACCGCGATCAACCTGGGTGCCAGCCTGGCGGCCCAAGGTAAATACGTTTTGTTGGTCGATATTGACCCGCAAGCCAATGCCACCAGCGGTCTGGGGATCAACCATCGGGAATTGCCGCACGGCATTTACGAAACTCTGGTGTCGCCGCTATCGATCCGAGAGGTCATCAAAGACACCAATATTTACGGGTATAGCATCGCGCCCTCGACCATGTCGCTGGCCGGCGCCACGGTCGAGCTGGTGGATTTACCCCGCCGGGAGCATCTTTTGGCCGATAATTTGAAGGAAGTAATTCACGATTACGACTATATTCTGATAGATAATCCTCCCTCACTTGGTTTATTGACCATCAATGGCTTGGTAGCCTCCAACGAGGTGTTAATCCCGGTGCAATGCGAGTATTACGCGCTGGAGGGCTTGAGCCAGCTGATGAACACGATTAATCTGGTGCGGGACAATTTACAGCCCGATTTGAAGATTCTGGGAGCCATCATGACGATGTATGATCCGCGGTACAAGCTGACCCAGGCGGTAATGGACGAACTCTATAAGTTTTTCCCAAATCGGATATTTCGCTCGGTGATACCGCGCAATATTAAGCTGGCCGAGGCGCCCAGCCACGGCCGTTCGATCCGGGAATACGCTCGGCATTCTCGAGCCGACAAGGCCTATGAACGTTTGGGCCGTGAATTAATTGATACAGAAACTAATACTAAACTATCATGAGTAATTTTCAAGGATTGGGACGGGGATTGGGTTCGTTGATTCCGGGAGCCGGAAACAACTCAGTATCGGTTAACGGCATAAAAGGCAAAGAAGTGGCCGAGATACCCCTTGAACAGATTGAGGCTAATTCCCGCCAACCGCGGGCAAAAATCGAGCGTCACGAGCTGGAGGATTTGATGAATTCCATCAAGGAACATGGTATACTTCAGCCGGTACTGGTTACCCCGACCAAATCGGGTTACCAGCTGATCGCGGGCGAACGGCGGTTCCAATCGGCTAAAATACTGGGTATGAAGACTATTCCGGCCATTGTCCGGCCGGTGGACGAACTGGAAAAGCTGGAATTAGCCCTGATTGAGAACGTTCAGCGCCAGGACCTCAACGCCCTGGATCGGGCACGGGCGTACCAGCAGCTGGTCGACGAATTCGGGTTGACCCAGGAGGAAGTGGCCAAAAAGATCGGTTTCAGCCGCAGTCAGATCACGAACACACTCCGGCTGCTGACCTTGCCGGCCGAAGTGCAGCAGGCGATTGCCGAGCACAAAATCACCGAAGGCCACGCCAAAGCCTTATTAGCCCTGGATTCACCGGCGGAACAGATCGCCTACTTGAAAAAGATTGTCGTCAACGAGTTATCAGTCCGGGATGTCGAGATGCAGGTGCGCCAGATTCAGTCTCGAACCAAAGCCCGCCGGCCATCGACTGACCCGGAGGTGGCTCAACACGAACAGGCAATAGCGGATGTGCTGGGCACAAAGGTTAAAATCCGGCGCCGAGCCGGACGGGGACAGCTGACCATTGAGTTTTATTCCGATGAAGAATACAAAGCTTTAATAGATAAACTGACTAAATAATTAAGCACCTATGGACGAACACACTCAGAATCTGGGGGGAACCGCGAGCGAAACAAACAAACCAAAGTCATCATCGGGTTGGTTAAAATGTATTTCATTGTGGTCGGTATGGGCGGCTATTTTTCTGATACCGCTGTTCTTTTTACCGTCCACGGCTAATCCATTCGATCAGAACAAGGCGCTGCTTTTCGGCATTCTGACAGTCATTGCCGCCTTGGCTTGGCTCGGTCGAATAGTGTTTTACCGTACGGGCAGTTTCGTACGCACGCCGCTCGATCTGCCGATTATGATTTTCGGCCTGTTATATGCCGTTACCACGTTTTTTTCCAAGAACTGGTACGCCAGCTTAGTCGGCCAGACCGGCTATGTGCACAATTCGACCATTGTGGTGCTGATGTTAATCATTTGGTATTTCCTGCTGACGAATTTAATCAATTCGAAGGAGCGGTTGCGGCGCGCTATTGAAATACTGCTATCATCTGGTTTCGTCGTGTCGGTGTTGGCTCTGATATATATGCTGGGCGGGCGAATACTGCATTGGGACTTCATGCAAAGCAATAGTTTCAATACCGTTTTCAATTCCAATATTATCCTGGGACTGTTTTTGATATCGCTAGTGCCATTCCAGCTAATCTGGCTGGTGACGCGTCGGCAGAATATCTGGCGCTGGTTCCTAGTGGCCTCATTATTGGCTGAAACGGCCGCATTTGTCCTGATTGACGCGAATGAGGTTTGGTATGCTCTGATTGGTGTATTGGTGGTGGTGATGGCCGCGATGATAGTACGCACGGGAAAATTCGACCCGCGCTGGGTGATATTACCCACGATCATGTTGATCATCTCGCTGTTGCTCGTGTTCATCGATGCCAGCTCACTGACCAAGCACAGCCTGCCTTCCGATATTATTCTCGATCAGGGCTCCTCGGCTAAGATAGCTGGTTCGGTATTATCAAAGGCGCCACTCTATGGTACCGGGCCGGGACTGTTTTCATACGCTTTCAACGCCTATCGTCCCGTCAGTTTCAATAATACCAGTTATTGGAGTCTCGGGTTTATCAAAGGCGGCAGCGAGTTCTGGCAGATGCTGGTGACAACCGGCGTAATTGCTACCGGCGTGTATATTCTAGTAGCGCTGATATTTCTAATATCAATAGGTCGGAAACTATGGCGCGAACGTTCCGCGAACGAAGACTGGTTGAATCAAGCGGCGCCGTATATTGCCTGGCTGGTGCTACTCGCCTTTGGATTCTACTACCCGTACAGTTTTGTGTTGGCGTTTCTGTTTTGGACGTATTTGGCACTGGGTATGCGGCACAATGGAATGGCCAAAGATTCAGTGGCACAAACGGCAGCCAGCAACACCACCAGCTTGGTCAGCTCGCTGGCCTTCTCGGTAGTAGCTGTTCTATCGGTGGCCTTCGTGTACTACGGCATTAGGCTCTGGATGGGCGACTATCATTATGCCCGCGGTAATGCCGATCTCAATGCCGGCCAATACCAATCAGCCCAAAAGGAGTATAGCAAAGCAATCGACAACATCAGCCGCCGGCCGGAATATTACTTCGGCTTGGCTCAGTCGTATATCGAAGAAGTTACCGCCTCAAACACAACCGATCAGGCGGAGATTGCTAAATTACGGGATAAAGTCACCGCTGCCATCGCGGCCGGTAATAGCGGCATTGACGTCGATCAGAATAATGTCAGTTCGTATCAGGCTATGGTGGGCGTGTACCAGCAGCTCAATGGATTCTCCCAACCGAGTCAAAAGACCGTTGTCGAGCTGTATGACAAATTGATGGCCAAGAATCCAAATAACCCGCTGGTTTGGTTGGGTTCGGGCGACGCCTTAGTGGCGTATGGTCAGGTATTGGAACAAAATATGCCTAAAGACGACGAGACCCTGAAATCTCAATATCAGACCGAAGCGCAAAAAGCCTATACGACGGCGGCTGATCGCTATCAACGAGCCGGTGAATTGAAGCCCGATTACCAGACCGCCTTGCTCAGAAAAGCCGCCTTACCGGAGCTGACCGGCGATGACGATCTGACCTTGACCCAGGTTGGCGAATTCTTGAAGAAATATCCAAACAATATTGACGCCCAGTACGAAATGTCCCAGCTTTATCTCAAAAAAGGCGATAAAGCCAAAGCCAAAGAATATTTAGTAGCGGTATTGAATCTGAATCCACAACACGCCAATGCCGGCTATCAGCTGGGCAGCATCGTCATGGAAGAGGGCGACAAAGAAACCGCCAAGGCGCTGTTTACGCGGGTATTCATCAACAATCAAACCAATCAACAAGTACGCGACAAGCTGACGGCGCTGGGTGTGAACCCCGACGATTTGCTCAAGTAAACCAAGAAAGAATATAGAACCAAAGCTCCGTCGTCAGACGGAGCTTTTCGGTAGTTTTGAGTGCGATAGTATATTACTCCCTGTCCGTTGATTTAGTGTATTTGCACGTTTTGTTGCTACAGGCGATCAAACCTTTTTTGCCGAAGACCAGAAGTGATTCGCATTCGGGGCATTTTTCGCCGGTCGGTTTTGACCACAGGGCGAATTTACATTCCGGATATTTGTTACAGGCGTAAAAGTTACGACCCTGGCGGCTACGTTTCTCAATAATTTCACCTTCGTGGCATTGAGGACAGCTCACGCCCGTTTTCTTTTCGATATTCTTGATGTATTTACAATCGGGATAACCAGTGCAACCGTAGAATGGCCCAAACCGACCGACCTTCTTTTGCAGCGGTTTACCGCATTCGGGACATTTTTCATCAATGGCTTCAGTAACTTCCACCTGGCCATCTTTGGCCAGCTGTTTGGTGTTTTTGCAATCCGGGTAACCACTACAGGCCAGGAATTTACCAAACCGGCCGATCTTGATAATCATCGGTTTACCGCACTTGTCGCAAACTTCGTCAGTCTGGCTTTCGGTTAGGTCTTTCTTGGACAATTCCTGCTCTTTCTGGGCCAGGGTCGCCTTGAACGGCTCGTAGAATTCCTTGATCACCGGCGTCCAAGCCATCTCGCCCTGGGCAATTTTATCCAGATCTTCTTCCATGTGGGCGGTGAACTTATAATCAACGATATTGCCAAAGTGTGTCACTAAAACGTCATTAACCAGCTGGCCGATCTCGGTAGGCTTGAGGCGTTTCTCCTCCTTTTCAACATATTTACGCTCCACGATTGTGGAAATAGTCGGGGCGTAAGTCGAGGGGCGTCCGATGCCGTATTCTTCCATCGCTTTGACCAGCCCGGCTTCGGAGTAGCGGGCGGGCGGCTCAGTAAATTTTTGTTGGGGATCCAGTTTCTCGAGTTTAACTTTTTCCTGGTCCGCCAAAACCGGTAAAATTGCGTCTTTCTGGTTGGTCTGGTAGATTTTCTGATAGCCGTCGAATACGATCACCGAACCGTTGGCGCGGAATATATCGCCGTTCTTAGTACTGATATCGACGGCGGTCTGCTCGAAGACGGATTCGGGCATCTGTGATGCTACCGCTCGGCGCCAGATCAGGTCGTACGTTTTCCACAACTTTGGTTCCAGAAACTCTTTGACTGATTCCGGTGTGCGGCCGACATCCGAGGGACGGATAGCCTCGTGAGCTTCCTGCGCCAGTTGCTGTTTTTTAGCGAAGGTGCGCGGTTCCGGCAGCGCGTACTTATTACCCAGTTCCTTAGTTAAGTAATCCTTGGCTTCGTTTAAAAATTTAACCGAGAGATTGACCGAATCGGTTCGCATATAGGTGATCAGACCGACCGAGCCGGCGCTGCCCAATTGCATACCTTCGTATAACTGCTGGGCAAAATACATGGTTTGGCGTGATGAATAGCCGAAGCGCCGGTTGGCCTCCTGTTGCAGTGTAGATGTGGTAAACGGAGGCAGGGGCGAGCGCTTGGCCTGCTTCTTGTCCACTCGGCTGATGTGATATTCGGCCGTCTCAAGACCGGCTACGATTTTCTTAGCTTCATCGCCCTGCGATAATGAAAACTTATCTAATTTCTTGCCCGCTTGTTGCACCAACCGTCCGGTTATATTTGGTTTGTTGCCATTGATTTTGGAAAACTCCGCTTCGATCGCCCAGTACTCTTGGGGTTTGAATTTTTCGATTTCCTGCTCGCGATCAACGATCAGACGCAGGGCGACTGATTGCACCCGTCCAGCTGATAAGCCCTTGGCCACTTTTTTCCAGAGAAAAGGAGACAGCTCATAGCCCATTAATCGGTCGAGGACGCGCCGAGCTTGTTGGGCATCCACCAGGTTTTGATCGATTTTACGAGGGTGGGTAATTGCATCTTTGATCGCCGACTCGGTAATTTCATGAAAGGTGATCCGCTGTACTTTTTCTGACGGGGTATCGAGCAATTGGGCCAAATGCCAGGTAATCGCCTCGCCTTCGCGATCTTCGTCAGTCGCGAAGTAAATCACAGCGGCTTTTTTGGCGGCTTTTTTCAGTTCAGTCACTTTCTTGCGGCTTTTGGTCGGAATGACGTATTGCGGCGCGAAATCGTGTTCGATATCAATGCCCATCTTGCTTTTGGGCAGGTCGCGCACGTGGCCGTTGGACGATTGAATATCAAAATCTTTCCCGAGAAACCGGGAGATAGTCTTGGCTTTGGTGGGTGATTCGACGATGACGAGATGTTTGGGAATGAGTTTGGGCATGATTCTAAGTCTAGATGTTGAGTGTGTAAACGTCGGGTCCAACCGGGCGGATTTTGCCCGAAACCTCTAAAAACGTTAACGTTGAGTTAATGACGCTAATACCCAGTTTACACTGATCGCTGATTTGGTCAACTGATAGAGGCTGTTGGGCGAGTAATTCGAGTATCACAGCTTCGTCTGGATTGGCTGGAACCGGTGGCGGTTTTCGCGCATGACCGGTTTGAATGGCTGGTCGGTAATTACCGGTTGCTCGATAAGATTCCCAGATATCTTCCGCACCGGTGACCGGCCGCGCGCCTTGCTTGATCAGCCGGTTGGGACCGTAAGCATTTGGGGAAAACATATCGCCCGGTACGGCCAGTACATCGCGGTTTTGTTCGAGTGCAAACTGGGCGGTAATCAGCGCACCCGAATGTTCGGGCGCTTCGACTACCAGCACCGCTTGGCTTAAGCCGGAGATAATCCGATTGCGGGCTGGGAAGTGGTGGCGTAGCGGTTCGCTTCCCAGAGGATATTCCGATAGAATCAGCCCACTCGACTTGATTATCGCCTCGGCCACGTGGCGGTTTTCAGTTGGGTAAATCTGATCCAAACCACAGCCCAGCACGGCCCAGGTGCGCAGTTTATTGTCCAATGCGGCTTGGTGCGCCACGGTATCGATGCCCAATGCCAAGCCAGAAACAATAGTCAGGCCAGAGCCGGCCAGCTGGCTTACTAATTGTTGGGTGGAGCGCCGACCGTACAAAGATGTCTTTCTGGTGCCAACTACACCCAGAAAATTACCGGAGGCGCTTGTTAGATTACCGCGATAGTATAGAAGGGTTGGCGGGGCGTATATCTGTTTCAATAACGCCGGATATTCACCTTCATCGGCAGTGACAAAACGACAATCAAACCGTGTCAACCGGGTTAATTCAGATACCAGATCAATTTTGCTTCTCTTCTCCACCAACCGACGCGCTGGTTTTGGCGTCAAACCAGCCTGAATCAATTCGGGTTCACTCGCCGACCAAGCTTGGGCTAGCGAACCAAAGCGCTGTCGCAAAGCGATAATAATATCCAATTGGGTACAGCCGGCCAGCGTTAATGCCAGCCAATACTCACGTTCATTGAATGCCATAAAACAGGGTGAATCACCCTGACGCCACTACTAGTTTAGCAGATTCTACAAAACTGACAAGAAAAATAGAATCAAGATTAGCTAAACAACATTACGCAAAACGTTGGATTGAAATATTGGCAAACCTTTTCGCGAAAACCTGCCCGCTCGTGTCTCGCAGTGGCAGGCGGGGGTGAAAAGGTGCTAATATTGGCTTAATAATAGATGGTACCGTTGACATAGTTGAGTGTTTACACTAACATCACATATTCTGGCTCTTTAATAATTCTGGCAGTCTTAGCCAATAGCGTTTGATAACATCAAGGGTTACTGGCTATGACTGCCACAAAAGTGGTGGCCCTCTGGCAATGTGTTCAAAACCCAAAGGAGGCCAGCCATGTCGAGAACCAAGTCGTGCGCTAAGAGTGGGACTGTGGAGGTTGGGTTGGAGGTTCTTTCTTTCCATAGAGTTTGTAAAGTGATAAACAACCTGAACAAGAGGCTTGAAGGCATGGTGGGGCCAGTGTGGCTCCGCGCGCTTGAGGAATTACTCCTTCAAAACCCATGTATCAACATTCAAACGACAATGACCGTCGAGATAGTCACCGACGGGCGGGATGGTAAACAGGCCGTCGAAAACCTGGAGCGGGGTGGCTATCAAGTGGAGGAGGAAGTGAAGGAACTTATTCGTGGTGGTGTGTTCTCCGCCACGGTTGGCAAGACCTACAAGCTCGCCGTGGTTTACAGCGAAGAAGGCGCCACCAACCAGAACATAAGAGCCAAGGCAGCCGCTCGTGGTTACCTCACGCCACCGATGGAGCTCGCGTCTTACTTGCGCGAGTTATTCACGAACGCGGATCTTATGCTGATGGGCGTCTGGGATCTCGTCCTTATGCACGAGCCCGTCGCCCATTCGAGCGGCTGCCCGGTTATGCTCGGTGTCAACCGTCATGGCGGTGATCGTACGCTGGGCACCTACCTTGGTCGTCCTGGCGGCAAGTGTGACGATGAGGTTGCTTGCCTATTCCTTGTCCCAAGTGACGAGTAAAGTACTTGGGTTTCGATTCAACGACCCGCACTGGCTACACCGGTGCGGGTTTTCTTTTTATAGTGTAGTCAAAATACTTAACGCAAACCTCCCCCATACTCACCGGCTTATTCAAATAACACAAAGTGGGCTGGTACTACAAACGGTCCTCTCCTTAATTAAGGAGGGGACGCGTTGGAGTATCATGCTATACTTGAAATTGCTTTAGGGTTTGTGAGTATGGGGGAGGTTTGCGTGTCGGTTTACTCTTCCTCATCTTCATCAATCGGCTCGGGTTTGACTCGGAAAATCTTAATTACCTTTTCCAGGCGCTCGAGCCAAGGCTGGGGCAATTTGGCCAAATCGATCTTGATCTGATTTTCACCCAGCACCCAGTCGGGATTCATATCGAGCAATGACTTGATTTGCGGCGGGGTGTAAGTTTCGGAGAATTTGATCAACAAACGATTGGTCGGTACGCCGTACTCAGTGCGCTGGACGGTTTCAATGCCGTCGATCTTGGTGTCCTGGGCGATAATTTTCAGGCGCAGTAACTGTTTCAAGTTCAACACATTGGGCGGCAATTCGCCGTACCGCTTGGCCAGATCCTGGAAATGCACTTCCAGTTGATCGATGTCGGCAATCTCGGTTAACTCGCGGTATGCCTGTAACCGCTGTTTCTCGTTATTGATGTAATCAGTCGGTATGGTGATGGCTACCGGCATATCCATCATGATATCGCGCAGGACTTTGACCGGCTGGCCCGTCTCCAGTTCGGTGACGGCCTGGTTAACCAAACGGAGATAGAGGCTCAAGCCCACCGCGTTAACCCGGCCGTGTTGTTCCCGGCCCAGGATATTGCCTACGCCGCGAATTTCCAGGTCGCGCATGGCCACCTGGAAACCCGAACCCAGTTCTTTGGCTTCCATCAATGCTTGCAAACGCTTCTTGGCCTCGCCGGTGACTTTGCGCTGCGGATATAGAAAATAAGAAAATGCCTGGCGCTGGCCGCGTCCGATCCGGCCGCGCAACTGATATAATTGGGCTAAGCCAAACCGGGTGGCGTCTTCCACCACCAGCGTATTAACGTTGGGCAGATCCAATCCGTTCTCAATGATGCTGGTAGCCACCAGGATGTTGGTTTCATTCAAGTCAAACTCCGACATAGTCTTGGCTAGCTCGTTTTCCGGCAGGCGGCCGTGGACAATGCCGATATTTGCTTCTGGAATCAACTTCTTAATCTTACTGGCGGCCAGATTGATGGTTTCGACGCGATTGTGCAGGTAATAAGCCTGTCCGCCGCGGCGCAACTCAAACATCAGCGCCTCTTTAACTGTCTCATCGGAAAACGGCGCCAGCGCGGTTTCGATCGGCTGCCGGCCTTCCGGCGGAGTGCGAATCACGCTCATATCGCGCAAAGCGGCCAGCGCGAGATTGAGCGTGCGTGGAATCGGGGTGGCGCTCATCGTGAGCACTGGCGTACTGACCCGGATGCTTTTTAATTTCTCCTTATGCCGAACACCGAAACGCTGCTCTTCATCAACGATGATCAGACCGAGATTTTTAAAGTCCACATCTTTCGAGAGCAAGCGATGCGTGCCGATAATAATGTCGATTTCTCCGGTTTTTAGTTTGGCCACTGATTCTTTTTGCTGGGCGGCGGTTTTGAACCGGCTCAATGACTCGATAGCTACCGGAAAGTTCTTCAAGCGCTGCACGAAAGTATCATAGTGCTGTTGCGCCAAAATAGTCGTGGGAGCCAAAATGGCCACCTGGCGCTTGTTCATGACCACTTTGAAAGCCGCCCGGATTGCCACTTCGGTTTTGCCAAAGCCGACATCACCACAGACTAATCGGTCCATTGGCCGGGCGTTTTCCAGGTCTTCGTTCACGTCCACGATCGCCCTCATTTGATCGGGTGTTTCTTGGTATTTGAAGCTCTTACCCAGCTCCACCTCGGCCTGAGTCATGCGCTTGCACGGTTCAGTGCGGGCGTTTTGGCGCTCGGCGTAAAGTTTGAGCAATTCATCGGCGATCTTTTTTGTTTCAATCTTGATCCGGCGCTTGAGCTGGTGCCAGGTAGAATTTGACAGCCGATGGACGATGGGTGAGTCGGAGCCGATATATTTATCAATCTTGTAGGCCAACTCAATCGGCACGGACAGCTTGTCGTTGGCGGCGTATTCGAGTTGGAAATATTCCTTGGTGATACCATCGATAGTGTGCGTGGCCAAGCCTTTGAATCGGCCAATGCCATGGTCGAGATGGACTACGTAATCACCCGGGGTCAATTCGGCGATGAAGCTGACGTCGAGGCGCTTGGCCCGGCGGTGGCTGGGCGGTTTAATGTTGGTTCTTTCACTCCGGCCATACAACTCATATTCGGTTATTAAGACGGTTTTTTCTTGGGCAGAAATGAAGCCCAGCTCCGGTGTCAGCAGGGGGCTAAGGTCGATATATTTTACGGTCAGGGGCGCTTGCTCGTTACGTTCTTTTTTCCAGAGCCGTTCAATATCGTGCGCCAGGTTTTTGGGAGAGTAGATATTCCAATGCTGATTTTGCCAGATGGCCAGTTGGTCGAGGAAGGCGTTGATGTTTTTATGAAACAGGGGCGCGGCGGCAAAGTCAAATATGTTTTGATGCTGACGCCGACCTGGTAAAGTGTGGAATATGATCCGGGGCTGTGCGCTGATCTCTTTTTCTATTCCCGACCACTGTGAGCTAGAGCGGGCGATATCGTCCGGGTCGCTGTAAATATGAATGTTCTGGCATTTGAACGCTAGATCCAGATAATCGCGCAAGGAGGATTCGGTAGCGGTCTGGTCGATACGAGCCGGCAGAATAAATGCTTCACGAAGCAAACGCTGAGTTTTATTGGAGGCGCTTTCAATAATATAGATGTTTTCAATCGTTGAGTGGCCGAACTCAATCCGATACGGCCAGCTGGTATCGGGTGGAAAAATGTCGACGATATTGCCGCGGCGGGAAAAAGTTCCCGGCGCGTCCGCGGTCACGTTGAAATCGTAACCAATCAAAACCAGCTCGTGGGACAGCTGGGCGGGGGAGGTGATATCGTTTTTTGTTAACTGTAGCGCTTGTTTTTTAAATAACTCCGGTTTGACGAACGGGTGGGCCAGATATTCAACCGGTATAATCAAGAATGAATCTGTGCCCTCGATCAGTTCCCACAGGCAGAGCGAGACATTATCCCGGCCGAATAGGCGCACTTTGCGATCATATCCCGCCTCTTTAAGCCAAGCCGTCAAAAGACTGGCCAGAATCTGTCCTTCGGCCAAATTACCGACATACCACAAAACCCGCCCGTCATTTAGTCTCGGGGAGCGCAGTCGTGACAATAAAAAACTTTTGGCGGAAACAGACGAGGTGCCGGTCACGTGAAAAACGTCACCGGTATCCGGTTCCAGGATGAATTCCTTTTTCATATTCTAAGGTAATGATAGCACAGTTCCTGTAAAGACGCAATATTTATTCCGGAAAAAGCGTGCCCGGCTTCATAATCAAGCTGAAATTAGGCCAATCTTCAGGTGCCGGGCGCTTGACAAAAACAGCTATTATGCTAAGATGCCCCACTATGTGACTGGCCGGTCAGAATTGGTTGGCCGGTTTCTACCTGCAAGTGGCGAACCGGCGGTAACCCCTCCTTAACTGCCTAGTAGCCAATAAGTCAGGATCCGCCCGATTTCGGGTTTATTCTGCGCTTGCGGGTAGTGACTGGATAATCAAGGCTGACTGACTTCGGTCAGCGCGGCTGGTTCCAGAAGCAGTCTGGTCGTTCGGTTGGGTGGGGTAGTGATGGGAGGTTGATGTTTCCCCGGCATCTTGGGCGACCAGCCCTATTTCCGCGTCAATACGACGTACGTGTTCATGGTTCTTTGCGGACATAATTAGGGGCGAGACCCCACATCCGCAGATATTCCAGCGTCTTACATTCTATGATTCCCGCGAGGATCTGATGTCGGGCGCTTTTCTTATTGAAAGTAAGAATTAAGAAGTAACAAGTAACAAGGAAGGAAGCTCCCGTAGCGGGAGCTAAAATGATTTATTAAAATAAATAGGAGAGACAGAAACCAACACATTAAAACCCATTGACGCTTAAAAACTTTTTATCTGTCCAACCTATTTATAGATTACAGCGGCATCATTGATAGTAATCTGATCGGTCACGTCTCCAATCTGATACCAATATACGCCATTACTTCCGAAAGCATAAGAAAAAACTTCGTTCGGTTCGATCATAACGTCATTATCCTGATTGGCAAAGTCGGCATGAAATCTGACAGCGTGGTCGGTTAAATTGCGCCACACGACCGTATTGGGATTGGAACACTGGCCACGATTGATTGTAAAGCCTTGCATAGACAGGCCGTCTTTCATGTACAAGTTGGTGTTTTTGTATTCTTCGGAATTGAGCAGCCTGTAATCAATAGTAAACTTTTCTGCTTGTTTACAGCCATTACGATCGGCAATTATTGACCACATAAATAACGTGGCTATAGTCGCTACAATAACCAAACATGCCAGAAGAAATGTTCTATTCGGGTGTAACCTTGATATGATTATTTAAACATCAGTTAAAATGATTCATCGCCGTCGGCAGGCCCTGCTCGAGCGCGAGAATGATGGCTTCAACGGTACGGCCGACCAGCTCGGGCAATTTGGCGGCTTGTTCGGCTGACCAGGGATTGAGCACGTAGTCGCCGGTGTCGTTGTTCTGGATCAGGTGCTCGTTGTCCATCGGTCGAATGCCGAACTTAAACCGCGGAAAGCGGTCAGTGCCCAGCTGTTCAATCACTGACATGACGCCTTTATGACCCGCGGAAGAACCAATTGCCTTTATTTTCATGGCGCCGAATTCAATATCGATATCGTCATAGACCAGCCAGATATTCGAGGGATCGATTTTATAGTAGCGCGCAATCATACTGACGGATTCACCGGAGTCATTCATGAACGTGGTCGGCTTGGCCAGATAGATCCGGTGATGCTGGTGGGTGGTTTTGCCGAGTTCAGCGTGGAATTCCTTGTCATCACGCAGATCCGTGCCGAGGCGCCGGGCCAGGGCATCGACCACATTAAAGCCGATGTTGTGGCGTGTGTGAGCGTACTTTGGCCCGGGGTTACCTAGGCCGGCGATGAGTTTCATTGTCGTCCTTTATATTGGGTAAAATTAAACTGCAGTGGCGCACCGGTAAAATCGAAGTGTGCCCGCAGCGTGTGTTCAATATAGCGATAGTAGAATTGGGGCAGACTGCCGGGCAAATTTGATTTGATCGTGAAGGTGGGCGGTTCGATACCGGTCTGGCTCATTTTAAGTTTGGCTGGCTGGGTACGCTTGGCGGTGATCAGCGGCGCGCGCTGTTTGCGCTGGAGCAGATCGGTGATTTCCAACAGGGCGGCCGGATCCACCCAGCGCTTCATGGCATCCTGCACCAGTCCGGCCATAGGCAGAAGCTTGGCGACATTCCAGCCCGACTTAGCGGATAGCGGCAGGATCGGCGCCCAGTTCAGGAATGGCAGAGAACCGCGAATTACCTCACTGATGGCGACGGCGGTTCGCTTATCTTTTGGGACCAAATCGGCTTTGTTAGCCACTACGACCAGGCCTTTATGCAGGTCGGCGATGGTTTGAGCCAGGCGCTTATCCTGGGCGCTGACATTTTCGGTTAGATCCAGCATCAATATGGCTACGTCGCACTGCTTTATGGTCAGGGTAGTTTTGGCCTCGCTTTCCCGCTCCAACGGACTTTCCGGTCCGCGGGCATTGCGAATCCGAGCCGAACGGCGCAGGCCGGCCGTGTCGATCAAACAGTAGTCGCGTCCGTTGTTTTGCAGCAGCTCGTCATGCGATTCGCGGGTGGTGTAGGGCGTCGAGGCGACAATCGAGCGTTCCTCGCCCAGCAGGCGATTAAATAGAGAAGACTTGCCGACATTCGGCCGGCCGATCAGGGCCAGTTTCACGGCGTCGACGGGCGGCCGGGGGACCAATGTCGGCTTCATATGCGCCACGATAACGTCGAGCAGGTCGCCCGACGACCGGCCGTTCAGGCCGGAGACCATGGCAATTTCCGGCAGTCCCAGTTTGTGGTAGTCGGGACTGCAACGGCGCTCCTTTTGGGTGCTGTCGATTTTATTGATCACCAAGATAGCCGGCCGTTTCATTGCCAGAGCGGTACGAGCCGACTGCCGGTCGAGCGGCGTGGGATCAACTTTGCCATCTACCATCACCAAGACAACATCGGCCGTCTGCATCGCCCGCTTAATGTGTTTGTGAATATTCTGCTCGACTTCGCTATTGGGATTGGTATCAAAACCGCCGGTATCGATCAGCTTAAAGGCAATGCCGCGCCATTCCACGATGGCGTGGTTGCTGTCCCGGGTCGTGCCGGGTATGGCAGATGTTATCGCTTGAGATTTTTCGATCAACCGGTTAAACAGGGTTGATTTCCCAACATTGGCCCGTCCGATAATAATTGCGTTGGGTAGGGAGGTCATAAAATAACTTAATGGCTGTTAGTATTAGAGTTTCGGTTGGAGTTGGTAATTACGTTCTGATTTACGGTCGCGTTGGCATTAGAATTCCGATTTGTGTTGGAGTTAACGTTTGTATTGGTATTTGAATTGGTATTGGCATTTCGATTGGTCACAGCTGAGTTGACGTTCAGATTGCTATTCGTATTTAAGTTGGCACTGATGATGGTATTGGCATTAGTATTGGTTGTTTTGGATTTGGTCGCCAGTTGATCCGCGCCCAGCACAATCACAATATCGCTAGTGGTCGATTGGGGATTCGGCTGTTGTTCGTTAACCAAGGTGGAGCTGGTGGGGTATGACGAATTATTTGTAACATTCTGCGACAGGTCTTTATTGGTGGGCACGACCGCCGGCCGTTGCTGGTACACTTGGGCGTGCAGCGTCTTTCGAAGATATTCCACCGTCGCTGGTTTCTGTCCCAGGGTCAGGTCATAGATCACCGTCGTTTTGGTATTGCGATCCTGGGTGGCTGATTGACTTGATATTGTTAAGCCAATATCGATCAGGTCGCTGGCAATGCGCTGGCTGATGGCGGTATTCTTGGTCCCGTTTTGGATCTCAATACGGGCCTGTTCCTTGATCAGCAAGCTGCGTTCAAATATCGTGCCGGCCAGATCTCGGATCTCGGAATAATTACCCAGGCCGGCATTAGGTTCGAGTAAATAGGCTCCATCGGTGCCGGTGGTAGTATGGAGCAGGCCAGTGGCTGAATTATCCAATACATGGGTGATGATCTGGCTCTGGTCAATGTCTTTCGTCAGGTCGACCAGACGCAATAATTCCCAAATTTCCATATCGGTTTTGAGATGCTGGCCGATGGTGTCGGTAATATCCATGATCTTTTTCGGGTTGGCCAACGTACCCAGCGACAAAGCCTTTTTCTTTACGGCGGAAATAATCTTTTGCTGCCGCTTGGAACGGGCAAAGTCGGAACCCTCGCCGTTATTGCCATGACGCGAACGGGCGTACTTCAGGGCCGTTTCGCCATCCATATGCTGGAGGCCGGCTTTGAAGCTGATGGTCTGGTAGCCGTAATTGGTCGTGGGATATTCATAATCGGTAAAAGCCTGGTCGACTGTCACGTCCACGCCGTTCAGTTGGTCGATCAGTTTCTTGAAGCCAGAAAAATCCACCGACCCATAATAGTCGATTGGCTGCTGTAAGACATCTTCCAGTATGCCGGCTAGTATCTTCTCGCCACCTTGCTTCGGGTCGGTTTGGTAGCCGAAGGCATTGGCATTGTTTATCTTACGCCAGCCATAATCAGGAATATTTACCACCAGATCCCGGGGGATGGACAGCATGGCCACTTCATTGGTCGACGGCTTGATGCTGGCCACAATGATGGTATCGGCCAGATAGGCGCCGTCATGTCCGGCACCGCCCATACCGACCAACATGATATTTACCCGGTCCCGAGATTCACCCTCGATCTGCTTGTCATTGCTTGTCACCAGGTGTTTGAGCTGATCCAACGGGCTGCTGCTTTGCCGACTGAAGATGCCGCCATTGGAAAAAATAACCTTATACGAAAAAGCAAAACCCAAAATTACAATGATCGCGATAGTGTATAAAAAAATCTTCAACACTAAAAACGGCCAGCGCTGGTTTGGTTTTTTATTAGCGTTGGCGGCTGCGATGTTAGAAGCGGGTGGGGGAGTCGGCGGAGTCTCCGCGGGTAGCTTGATATCCAACTTTGTTTTTTTGGCCATACGTCAGCAAATTATACTATAACCAGGGGGCAAAGTCAAAAGAAACATTAATTCACCGAACCCAATACATTGGATAGTGAAATCCTAATATCTAACTTCAAAATCCTAAATAATATCGAATTACCAATCTCGAATATTTCAAACATTAAAAAAATCGAGATTGGAATTTGTTTAGTATATCGATATTCTAATTTCGAATTTATTGCGGCACTTGCTTCATGCCCGCCTTGATGTCCGATAGTTTCATACCGCGCAGATTGGTCAGGATCAGGGCAATACTTAATGGCGCCAGAAAACCGATGGTACGGGACAGGAATACCACAATGGTGGCCGGTTCATTGGCAATGCCCAACTGGCCGTACAGAAAAAGCATCGACAGATCCATCGCGCCCAATCCCAGGGGCAGGAATGAAAATATCGCCGCCAGCGTGCCGATTGCCTCCACGCCGATGACTGCCAGCGGAGAAACGTGGACGCCCAGTGCCGCCAACGTGGCCCAAGACAACATCGCTTGGGTCGACCAGGTAGCAATGCTATGAAATGTAGTCCAACCCATCGCGCGTAATCTTCCGGTGGCGCGGGAATCGTGCAATTGCAGCAATGCCGGCCGCCAGCGTATCGGTACGAAACGAATAAACATGGAAATATATCGAAAAACCAGCAGCAAACCCAGCATCAAGAGTAATAGCAGGCTAAACAACCAAATCAACCTCGAGTCATTTAGCACGATATACACAAAAACAATCGAAGCCGCGCTTAAAAAAAGAAAATCGAATATCCGTTCAAAAATTGTCGCAGCCGTACCGGTTACCGCCGGGATAGATTTTTGATGCAATAAATATATCTTGCTGGCTTCACCCAGCCGTCCCGGCGTCATCATGGCGATGGCGATCGCGGTCATCTGGATAAAAGACAGGTCGCGCCAAGGCAATCGGAAACCAAAATAGTTGGTCACGCTGCCCAGTCGGGCAATCTTGAAATAGAGACTGAATAAATAGGCTACAATACCCAGCAATAGCCACCAAAGATTAGCACTGCGAAAAAGACGACCCATCGTGGCATAGTCGAGCCGCGATAGAAAATAGATCAAAAAGCCAATAATAACTACGTTCAGAGCGATAAAAATTATCTTGGCTTTTTTCATGAGAGAAATATTCAATTGATAGATGATACAAAAACGTTGTCAGTATATCAGCTAACCGGATATATAGCCACGTAAGGGTGTCATCCGCCTTCGGTAAAGGGTCGAATATTGACATTTGCAATTACTTAAAAAAAGTGCTATACTATACCTACTTTTTGCGAAAGTTAGCCAAGAATTGAGAGTTAATTAGTATAATTGGTTAATTAGTTGATTAGGTTTCGATTACTAAGTTAGTTGCTTTCACAACGTCTTTTATTTAAGGGTGATTAACTCAGTTGGGCCCCGCTTTGCGGGGCGGGCAGGAGTGAACCAGCCCATAGGGCGCAGTGAACGTCGGCTGCTCCGAGCGTGCGCAGGAGCAGACGCTGCCCAGGATAGAGCGCACCATTGAAATATATATCAATGTTTTTTCGAGGGTGATTAGCTCAGTTGGTTAGAGCGCTGTCCTCACACGACAGAGGTCCCTGGTTCAAATCCAGGATCACCCACCAGTCTACGCTTATAGCGAAAGATGTCCACCGAAGCTTCAAGCGTAGGTGGACAAAAGTATTGTTTGTTGCTTTATCCAATCATGATACTTCGGCTGGCGGGGCCCCCTAGGAATGAGCGCACGATTCACACCCGCCTGCCAAAGCACAGCGTCTGCCTGTCGGCAGACAGGGCAGACAGGGCGGGCGGGTTCGTGAGGTCGCCCCGCTAAGCGGGGCATCGTCCACCACGGGCCAAAGCTCGAAAATTAATACGCTAAACCATTGGAAAATATTTTCAATAATCTGATACTGGAGTTACACGTTCCGGATTTCGTAAAAGCGCGTAAGTTTTATTCTACGTTTAATTTCCATCAAATAAGTTATATTCCAGCTGGCAGCGAATTAGGATATATGGTATTGGCACGCATCGACACAATTGGAAAAACGTGTATAAATTTCTATGGTGATAACGAGAGAGTGGCTCGACATACACATTTTGCAGATTATCCCACAGGAACGCCGCGTGGGTATGCTGTGGAAATTACAATTCCAGTATCAAATGTCGAAGAATTATGGAAATTAGCAAATAGCGTTTTGGATTCATCTCAGATCGCTCAACCTCTGGAACTAAAGCGCTGGGGTAAAAAAGATTTTAGAGTAGTCGATCCATTTGGTTTCTATGTCCGATTTACAGAGCTAGTCGACTGGTTCAATTAATTCTCCAATAAACAAATTAACTTAATCATCACTACCCCATGACATTCTTAGACAAAATCAATCAACCGAGAACGGGTACGCCCGAAGAAGCGAAGTCCGATAAGCAAATGGAGTCTAAGGGTGGTCTGTCATTTTTCGCGTCGATGGGCGGATTCGCCCTGGAAATAGTCAAGGTGGTGGTAATATCACTGGCGATTATCATTCCCGTGCGGTATTTCCTGATTCAGCCGTTTTACGTCAAGGGCGCGTCGATGGAGCCGAGTTTTTACGATAATCAATATCTGATGATCGATGAAATAAGCTATCGGTTTGCCGAACCGCATCGGGGTGATATCATAGTTTTCAAATATCCCGAGAATCCCAGTCAGTTTTTCATCAAGCGGGTGATCGGCGTACCGGGTGAGACGGTCGAAATCCGCAACGGCCACGTGATTATTTATAATACGCAGGCACCGCGCGGCGAGGTATTGGACGAAAGCCCTTATTTGGCAGCCGATGTCTACACTTCGGGCAATGAAACCGTCGAATTAAAATCAAACGAGTTTTACGTGATGGGCGATAACCGCGAGCAGAGTCTGGATTCGCGCCGGATTGGCCCGATCACGAAAAACTATATTGTTGGTCGGACCTGGATCAGAGCTTGGCCGCTAAACAAATGGCAGGTATTTCACGACCCAGCCTATAATCTGTAAATGATGAAACCATCTATGGAAAAGGAAAAGAAAGAACCCAGCAAGGCCAAATTCACCCAGCCGCGGCTGGTGCGGGGTATGAAAGATATCCTGCCCAGCGAACAGGCTTATTGGGATTGGATTCGCACGCGGGTGTTTGAATTGGCGCGGGATTACAGCTTTGGCCATATTACCACGCCGGTATTGGAACAAGAGGCCCTGTTTGTCCGATCGATCGGCGAGGGCACTGACATCGTGGAAAAAGAAATGTTTGCTTTTTCCGACCAGGGCGAGGACAAGCTGGTCATGCGTCCCGAAGCCACCGCTTCGATTGTGCGCGCCTACAATGAACACGGCATGGTCAATCTGCCCCAGCCGGTTAAATTATTTTATTACGGCCCGATGTTCCGGCGGGAACGGCCCCAGGCCGGGCGATATCGGGAATTCAACCAATACGGTTTCGAAGTATTGGGCGAGGAACAGCCGATCGTAGACGCCCAATTGATGGTCATGGCCTATAATTTCTTCAAAGAACTGGGCTTGCCGGTCAGTCTTCAGGTCAATAGCTTGGGCAATGCCGCCAGCCGCACCAAATACCGCAAGGAACTAAACGATTACTTCAAGCCTCGTCGCAATCAGCTGTGCGATGATTGCAAAAAGCGTTTATTGACCAACCCACTGCGGGTGCTGGATTGCAAAGTGCCGACCTGCCAAGAGTTGGCCGTGGACGCACCGCAAATCGTGGATTATCTCGATGAGGTAGACAATAAGCACTTTACGCAAGTATTGGAATATCTCGAAGAGCTGGAAGTGCCGTATATCCTGAATCCGCGCATTATTCGCGGGCTGGATTATTATTCGCGCACCACGTTTGAAATCTGGCCGGAAAACGAAGCCGATGCCCGGCAAAGTACGCTGGGCGGCGGCGGCCGCTATGACGGTTTGGCTGAAATGCTGGGCGGACGGCCCACGCCGGCCTGTGGATTCGCGGTCGGGATCGAACGGGTGATATTGAAACTGAAAGAAGCCGGTCTCACTACACCCAGTCTGCCGGCACCAGAAGTATACGTGGCTCAACTGGGCGACCAGTCCCGCCGCAAGGCCCTGTTGCTCTACGAGCGTCTGCGCCGCGAAGGTTTCCTGGTGGCGGAAAACTTTTCCAAGGAGGGGATCAAGGCGCAATTGGAATCGGCCAACCGCCAGGATATCAAGATCGCGTTGATCCTGGGCCAAAAGGAAAATATCGATGGCACGATCCTGATCCGCGACATGGAAAGCGGCACCCAGGAAGTGCTGAACTTCGAAAAGGTGACCAATGAGCTCAAGCGCCGATTGCGCAAGAATGGCAATGGCGCCACGAACGGAAATGGCACCACCGAGAAGCCGCCAGTGGCTTAAAGCTCTACACTCGATCTCTATAAAATGCGATAATACCTGGCTTAATCGGGGTATTTCGCATATACTCTAGTTAAGTGAAATAAATCCTCTCTTATGAACGGTGTTTGTATGATTTTTTCAGCGGTCATTCTTTCGATCATTTATATCGGCTACTATCTTTTTGCTACTGGAATACCCGAAGCTGCTATCTCTAGTAGTGAAATATTAGGTTTCGTTTATGCTATAGCAATATCTATTATTGCTGCTGGTATTTTTTATCTATTCCAAGTTTATATACCAGAAAAAAAACGAAAGGACATTATAAGGGGTAATTTTAAATTGAATTACACACACTTTAAGGAAGACAGCATTTCAATCTTTTTATCTGCTCTAGGCCATAGCCACGACGTGCAATTACTAAAGAAATTGTCAGGGCTGGAAGAATTCAAAAACTATTTCAAAGAGAACCATAAAGAAGGGCGGGACAGGTGGAACGGCGTACTCAATGGCTTAAATGAATCCTTACTCAAAGACCTTCTGGTTCAATTTGAAATATTAACTCAAGAAATTGATTTTTACCTCAGTAATATTTCATTGCACGACGAAGAAGTGTTTTCCTTCTTAAAGAGATTGAAAATTACGACTCAAACCCTAAAAAATACCAGCCTTAATTACGATGAAGTTAAGAGGCTTTCTGGATTTTTGTGGGAGCTATTTTCAGGTTGGAGTTTTATTTCAGGGTATCGAAAGAATGACATATTTGAAGAAATGCTCGATAGGGTATAATTGTGTAGGATTTACTTCACTTAACACGGGCTAGCCGGTTCGCTTACCAAATAATTAACCAAAGAATATGATTACTGCACTCGGTATTGCAACAGTCGTTCTACTAATAATTATTGCCTATTTGTTACTAAGCATCAAAGGAACGCTTGAGGGTTTTTACGAAAGGGTATGGAATCATCTTTACTACGGAAAACAAAAGAGTCCGAGTGTTCTTGATGCTCTTGATAAGGTGATTAAGGACAAAGAGGCAAAGGGTTAAAAATCTCCGCTCACCCAAATTGCTCCTTCATTCCGGCGGTGTGCTCCGCACAATTGTACCGCCTCCATTCCGTCGCAACTTCGGCTAGCCCGAAACGTTATGTGACATACTGCCCAATCTCAACAATTAATAATTTATCTACCTTATAACAATTATTTTAATCAAACATGGCGCATGAAACAGGTTCGGAACATATCGTTAATTTAGAGAGGTTTAGAAGTGCTCTAGCGACGAAAGCTGAAGAATATGCTGAAGCATCCTATACTACTTTTAACCTGAGCACAGATCTTAAAGATGTGGCTCATAAACAGGAACTATCAGCGGGGCTTCTTCAAGAGCTTTTAACTACTTGTGCGGTAGAACTTCAACAATCTCCTGACCCAGATGAAACGATGATAATAATTAAAGAAGCTCTCGTTGATTACCAGCATGAAAATGGTACCTTGCTATTCTCTGACAGTGGTAAAGCAAAATTCTACCACGATTTAGTGATAGCAATTGCACGGCTGAGTAACCGGGCCTAGATATTGGGCAGTACATCACATAACAGCGTGTATTCGATATTTTTACATCGCATACACGCAAACGTTGTACGCCATAACAAATTATTGCAAGTTTATGTTCTATACCTTGATATATAAAATATTTAAACTAGTCTCTAAAGAAAAACCTGTTCCAGCTATGATTCAAGGAGGTAAGATCATAGACTCAAAAATTGAAGACAATCGTGTAGATGGAGGGACCTTGCTGAATGTAAAGGAACTGCAAAATACTTCAGTTAAAAGAAACTGGGTGAATCTTCCGTCACCGAGAAAAATATCTTGGTTTTGGAAAGCCCTCATAGATCTTGCTATCTTAATTATTGGGGGTTTTATTCTCTACAAAACTGGCTGGAATGGATCACAGCAATAATTTGTTACGGGCGTACAACACGGCGTATCTGGCTCAGCAAGGAACACCAATTTGAAACGTAGAAAATGGCTAACTTACGACCAAACGAAAAAGAGAAAGCGTTTCTCAATCTGGCATATAATCGATTCTATGATATTTTTGAGGAAATCGAAAAAGATGATTTTTGGCAGAAAGAGGATTGGCACCGATTCACCAAGATACGTGACGCCTTTCTAATATATACTGAACTACTTAACTATGAACCGATCCAATGGATAATTGAACAGATCAGAAAACACAGGCCACCAATGGAGGCAGAAATCGGTAGCGATTTATTCAAGTTTGTTAGAAACATCATTTCACATTTCCCATTCTACGAACGTTGGAATGATGTGTGGGTTTCAAAAGACCTGGTGAATTGGTACAAAGATGGCCAATCTATAGACAAATTTATTGAAAAGTACAAAAATCATCCCGAGGTAAAATATCGAGTTTGGCAACCAAAAAAGAAGTTGATGACATATCTAAGTATCAATTTCCCTCAAAAATATCAAAGCGACACTAAGCTGTATTTACGAGAATTACTTACAGAAAAAGAAGGTATCATCTTTTCTATGACTTTCATGAAACAGATATTGGATATACAAGTTGAAGAAATGAAGGTTCCAAATTGATGTCCCCAGCTTCGCCCATATCTCTCGTTCGTTACGGGGTGCGCCCCGCGCAATTCTACCCCTTCACTCACTTCGAGACATCAGATACGCCGAAACGTTATACGGCATATTGCTCTTGACGAAAAGTACATCTAGCACTAAGATTGCGTATTAGTTATTTGACAGCAAAATACTCTCGGGGAGGCGAATCAAAGGAGGGCAGATGTTTAATTATCTGATTGGACTGATTCTGGGTGCAACAATCTCAATAGTCACAGTAAATATCAAGATCAGGCCGGGCGATGCGCTTTTGTGGGTACTCCTCTTACTCCTTGTCGTAAGTGTGATTCTCAACGCCGTTCGTATCAACAACAAGTGAAAACATACGACGCTGGAGAGCTCCGATGCTTCCTCGGGGAAGGTCTAAACTTCCCCACTCCCCAAGAGTATTTTGTACCATTCAAAAAACATAGCAATACACCGTATAACACGGCATATACGTCACTCCACGTTGTTCCGCGCCGCATACGCCGAAACGTTGTACGAAATAATTAATCTACAAATATGGAAAGAATTAATTACCCAAATCCTAGAGAAGCTGAATCAATGGGCATAGAAGCCGCTGCTTCATTCGAAGGTCTTTACAGTATTTTACGCACAATGCTGGAAGTTGTAGGTACGGCAAAAACCTATACACCAGATGAACTGATTACAAAGATTGAA
Source organism: Patescibacteria group bacterium (assembly GCA_041661625.1). Classification (NCBI taxonomy): domain Bacteria; species Patescibacteria group bacterium. Next base: position 110,782 of record JBAZUB010000003.1, read on the forward strand.
GATGTTCGACGAGGCGATAGAGATATCAGCTTTATCACCCGAAGTCATGGTTTACGCAACACCGTAGAACGACTATTAACGAATGAGCAGACTGATTAATTACTTCGTACAACAGCGTGTATACGATATTGAGACATCGTATGACACGCAAACGTTATACGCCATTACCACATTAATTGAAACTATGAACAGCCCGGAATCTCCAAGCCCAAACGAGACTGAAAAAATAAAGGAATATAGTAGCTTTGATGACATCCCTAACGATCCCAGATCAGAAGGCTTGCGGCCTGATCACGGTTATGCCGGGGGAGATCCAGATGAAATTATTGTTGTTAGTGGGATAAAGTACAGAAAAATAGTTGCCATGCGCGCTTATAACCAGCGGGGGGATGGGGTCATTACTTTGAATCGGCCCTATACTGAAAAAGAATATTTTTCGCACAGCACTGTCGACGTGGGTCCGGGGCCGGGCTGGGATCAGCTCATGACTTATTTACGAGATCTTGGTATTTTTGATTTTGACCCTGACCACCTTTCTGATTTGCCATTCTATCGACTCCAGCCGGTTGAACAAAAGGGATAATGTCGTAATGGCGTATAACAGCGTATATCCGCCATGCGCTACCGCGACACAGCAGATGATACGCAAACGTTATATGACAGAACAACACATTCTTTCCGTCACTGCTATGACGGTTGGGAATCAGGGCAATTTTTCTTCTGCTGTTTGAAATCATAAATCTGCCTGGATCAAGTCGTGTGTGTCCGACCCGACCCAGGCAGCTAGACTGTGCAGACGATGATGTGAGAGCTCAGTCAGTGCTTTCGTTGTCCCATTCACGCTGGAAGTTCGTTCCATCAGGGAAGGCGATGTAGAGCGTGAACCGAGCCAGAAACTGGTGGGGAAAAAGCTTCGGCAACAGCTCGCCGAACCGGGCATACGCCTTGGTCGAGACGGACAACCCCCGAATTTCAGGAAGCGATCCTTCCGCGGCATCGTCGAATGTCCCGACAGGGAATCTGAGTGCCCAACGCGGAGGTCGCTCGCATTCGAAGTCAAAGCCTGCGGGGATGTTGACGTTCGGAATCGCAGGTTTCCTCTCTTCAATGACCGCATAAGCGCGGACTGTGGCCTGGGGTTTCTGCGCTTCGTTCACCTCAGCCATGATCCCTCCCTTTGCTGAATCAATGAGCCGACCGGCGTCTTCGCCGATCACTGCTTATCAGTATTGGATACCACCATTACCCTGCTTAGCAGCTGTCTACCGACACAATCGACAGTTCAGCTGACAACCAAGAAAAAGATACTTAAATATAGGCTTTTCGATAATTTTGTCAAGTCAAAAACACGAAGAAAGATTGACCTGATTCCCAAAACCCTTCCCTTTGGTCAGGTAAAGAATGTATTGTTCCATCATATAACAGCGTATATCTGGCTTCGGTTCGCCTCCGGCGAGCCTCCGCCCATATCGCTAGCGCGACATCAGATATACGCAAACGTTAAACGAAATGTTGGTCAACAAATAATTTCAGATATTCGGATTGGGCTCTTTTCAATTTTTCTTATAAAGAAGTTCGCGCCACCCGAGGAATCTCGAATGGCGCGTTACAAGCAGGGCCGTAGGGCGCTCTACTGTTCGGACGAAAGGGCGTTGTACAGCTCTTGGGGCATATTGGGAGAGTTAATGCTTAACTCCCACTGATCCGCGGTCAGATGTAGTTCCGCGAGAACGCTCTCCCGCTCATTCTCCGGGATGGCCATATCTCGCAGCACATCGAGCAGGACAGAGATTGCCCCAAGGGAACTGAAGTAATTGTATGTGCGGCTTTCTGTGCCCCCCATACATTCGAGCTCTTCGATTCGCTCCTTCAGCCTCTGTAGGATCACCTCGTGTGCTGGTCGCTTTGCCTGCTGGTCGGTCATATCGCGCCCTCCTTTCTGGTTTTCGCGATATTCCTGTATATCACAAGTATACTTTCGCGTCAATACTTGTTCAATAAACAATTAAAAGAGCCCATAAAGAAAAGGTTGATTATTTGTTGCCCAAAACATCGTTTAACAGCGTATAGCAGGTTCAGGAAAATGCGCCTATAATAAGGGTATTAAGGTCGCGCATGTTCCTTCACCCAAATCGGCTTCCGTTCCAGCGGTGGCGCTACCGCGCAAGTATACCGCTTCCACTCCAGCCGACTTCTGCTATACGCAAACGTTATGTGACATTTTTGTGGGCTGGTGTAGATAGCTACTTGCCCGAGGGATCCGCTCCTCTTTTTCACTCAATATATGGACAACAGCCAAAAAGCAGTTCAGGTATACAACAAAATAGCTGAGGACTATGCTAGTGTGTTTTCGAAACCTTCGGAATATCTTGATGAGTTTTTGGAACTCGTACCAACCAATGGAAAGATTCTCGATGTTGGCTGTGGCAACGGCGTTGATTGCCTTTATGTGAAACAAAAAGGCTTCAATGTTGTCGGTGTCGACATGTCAGCAAAGATGCTTGAAATCGCACGAAGCAAGGCTCCAGGTATTGAATATCGTCAGGGAGACATGAGGAACCTTCAGTTCCATGAAAACGAATTCGACGGTATTATTGCTTCTTGCTCTCTAATACATATCCCAAAACAGGACGTTCCAAAAACTCTACAGCGGTTTACGGGGTTTCTCAAACAAGATGGGGCGATCTACATTCAGTTACAGTCCGGTACGTCAGAGGAGGTCTTTGTCGATGAACCCTTCAAGCCTGACGAAAAGCTATTTGTGAACGTCATTTCGCCTGACGAAATCGAACTGCTTTTACGCAACGCTGGTTTTGAGATTGTACATAAACATGAAATACAATCACTGAAAAAAGAGGAGCTAGACTATACTCACTTAATCGTCATTGCCCGATATACCAGCGCCCACAAAAACATCACATAACAGCGTGTATACGATATTATCACATCGCATACACGCAAACGTTGTCCGAAGATCAGCCTCCAGCGCAGTAGGATAAGCACGGGTGCTAAAATAGTTAGAAAAAGTTGTATAATACTATGCCAAACGTTGCACACAGAATAAGAAACAACCAGCGAGCATGGGATAGAGTAGCCGATCTTTTTCTGGAAGCTACCGCCCTACCAGCGTGGGCTGTCTTTGGTGTTGGAAAAGATTTAGGGCTTATCCCAACAATTAAAGGGAAATCGTTCCTAGAAATAGGGTGTGGCAGCGGGCGATCAATCGCATACCTAGCGCGCCATGGAGCAAAGAAAATTTACGCCATTGACGCATCACCCACACAAATACGCGAAGCCGCAAAATTCAATCACGTCGCACATCAGCGAGAAACCGTAAAATTGTTTACTGGTCCGATGGAAAAAAAGTACCCGATTCCACCAGTAGACATAGTTTTTTCAATTTACGGGCTGGGTTGGACACAAAGACCAGAAATTACTTTGAGACACATTTATCGCTACCTGAAGCCTGGGGGACGATTCATTTGGAGCTGGGACCACGCTCTCTTTTTCGATGTAGGTTATGAAAAGGATAAATTCGTCGTTCAGCATTCGTATCACGATGAGCGTGTATTACACCGTAAAGATTGGAAAAGACCTGGAGTCAATATATTCATTACCTATCGCAAAACTGAAACATGGTTTCGGCTTTTGACCGAAGCAGGATTTAATATTATCGAATACCACGAGCCAAAGCCAAAAAACACCGATCGTGCTCATCGTGATCCCAAAAAATATTACTCCCTCCAGAAGGCAAAACTCATACCCGCATCATTTATTTTTGTCTGTCAGAAACCAATAAAGTCTTGAAACCGCTCTTATCTTTATTGGGTGGGAGGCAAATCATCGGACAACAGCACATGATATACTAACATAATCAGCCACTAATTTATTCATATTGTATGAATAGCATCAAAAGCATTGAATACCTGAAAGGCAAAAACGTTTCTTTTCGGGTCATCAAATTTGCCAAAATTCCTAAGACCGCCGCCGATGTTGAACGCATATACAACTGTCCCTTGAGAGAGGTTTTGAAAGCCCTACTATTCATTGGTAAAGACAAGCCCTTTCTCGTGGTTCTAGAGGGCGACAAACGATTAGACTACAAAAAACTGGGTCCGGTTGTTCAAGAGGAGAAAATGAGAATGGCTAGACTAGAGGAGGTATTGGAAATCACCGGTTATTCGGTCGGTAGCGTGTCGCCATTCTCACTAAAGCAAGACATCCTAAAGATCATGGACAACAACGTATTCAAGAACAAAAAGATCAACATCGGTAGTGGTGATCCTTATGCAGGAATCGAAATGGAATCCGTGGAATTACGAAAGGCGTGGGATGGCAGATTTGCTGAAATCTCGGGATAATTTAACAACGTAAAACACGGCGTATACGCCGAAATGTTATGTGAAATATGCCAGGCTCAAATTTAGTCATTATTGACAATATCAATGGGAACATCATCGAGAAACGATCGTATCAAAGCGTTTATCCTGTGGTACATCGGCACTGGAGCGCTTGTTTACATCGTTGAGATTGCTTTTCTGCATGAACGACAATGGTTAGGCACGGATGGAAATTTTTCCTTCCTACAGTTATTACTTCAAATTCTCAGCCGTGCGGTGGCTTGGCCGATGCAAGTTCTTTTTGGTATCAACGGACTTGGTTTCAGCGCGGAGGGATTGTACGGTTCCTGGTATCTCATTGGCATAACGATTGTTTCTCTTTTTATTGGGTGGTGGATAATTCACACAAAGACTAAAAAACCCGCTTAGCATGATGTTTGGACGTTATACGAAAGGATGCCATGAAATTTAAAATATTCTTTGCGTGGTTTGACTTTTGGGTCGGTTTTTTCTGGGATGCAAAGAAGCGGATACTATATTTTTGTCCACTGCCTTGCGTCGTTTTTTCGATCGCGTTCCCATCATCTAACAGCGCCAATACGCCATCCCATTAATTGGGGGCGGGCGCAGGAAGCTCAAACGTTATACGACATCGAATAGCATCATTAATTAGCGCATAGACAAATGAAAAGAACCCTGGAAAAAGAGATAATGGACGACAAAGAACAGGTTACCGCCTACGCCCGGGCTGATTTTTCTACGACAAATAATTTATTTATTGCCAAAGTATCCAGATATAACAGAAAAAATATATTGGACCTGGGCTGTGGCCCGGCTGATATTCCAATCATTCTGGCCGGAAACAATCCCAATATCAGAATCACGGCGGTTGACGCGTCCAGTGAGATGTTGGACTATGCCAGAAAACAAATAAAGTCGCGCAAACTGGATAAAAACATTACTTTGGTTAAGGGTAAAATTCCGGGGTTAGCCAAATCACTAAACAACCGACGATACGATTTTATTATTTCCAAAGATTTACTGCATCACTTGCCGCAACCGGCACCGTTTTGGGAGGAAATCAAAAAGCTATCCAACAAAGGAACGGCGGTAATGGTCATGGACTTAATCAGACCCGATAATAAGGAACAGGCGAGAAAAATGGTTGAATCGGGTGCCAAGAATGAAGCGAAGATATTAAAAACTGATTTCTATAATTCCTTATTAGCCGCTTTTACCATTAAAGAAATTAAACAGCAGTTAAAAACGGCCAAATTGAATCTTAAGGTGGAAAATATAGGCAGCCGGCATTTTTTGGTCAAGGGTAAAATGTAAGTATCGCCGACATTTCACGTTATACAACAGACGTGGGCGTAAACGAGTTCAGGCGCATGGTAAAGTATTAATAAAGCTCCATGGCAGACTTCAATAAAATCGGCGTACTAATACTAAACGAGGACGCGACGAAATTCCTGGTTTGCGAAGTGCATCCACGGGTTCTGCCACCAACATATCTCATGCCGGGCGGTGTTTTCCACGAGGATTCGATCGAAGAGTGCATCGCCAATGAAATAAAGGAAGAGCTGGACAGCGCAGTCGATACTTCCACAATAGAGTTTATTGGCGAGTATATCGATGTGGCCGCGACCAATCCCGATAAAACGGTGGCTATTCAACTCTACAAAGGTGCGTTATTAAATGAGCCAAAGCCATCTTCCGAGGTTAAGCAGCTTCATTGGATCGGCAAAGAAGGGGAGAACCTTGAAGTTGTATCGCCGATTATCCGGAATAAGATTATTCCCGATCTCATCAAACGAGGTATATTGAAATAAAATTCATCGTCCAAAAGTAAGCATTCCAAAATTTTTGATATAATACCATTCTACACATTACACACTACCAAATGGAAAACGACGCAATGAAAAAACACACTTCCCCATTCATCGTAATAGCTGTTGTTATTCTTGCGGTGGGATTGGCATTTTTCGCTTTTCAATTATTATTTATCCAACCGGACAGTAAAAAAGTCGCCTGTAGCGAACTTCCTTCGGCTGAACAAGTCCAAAATATTCTTACCGAGCATACTGATATTATTCAGGAGCTGGGACGTCTCGGTCCCGAAAACACCATTCGATTTGATGCCGACGCGACTAGGTGTCCAGGTAAGGCCGACATTTTTATCATTTACGGCACAGAGAAGCAACGTCATCAGATAAAAGATAGAATCGGCGATAATTTCTTCGGAATACCTTACCGAATGGCAAATATGTAATAAAACCTTGAGAGAATAGCAACATGTCCAAACTAGATCTCCAAAACGGCATTATCAAGAATTCGCGTGGACTAGTGTACAAAGTCGAAAATGGCCAACGGTTTTTTCTGTTGACGCAAGAGCTCGATGGCATCTACACGCTTCCGGGAGGCTGTAAGGATCTCGACGATGTCGACTCGCTGTCCGCCATGCAGCGTGAAATAAAGGAAGAATTAAACTTGAATACAACAGATTACGAAATACGTGGCTCGGATATCCAAAAGACATATCAGAATGTATATCCCGATCCCACCTCGGAAAGGTTCGGCAAGGACACAATCATTTGTTTGTTTCTTATTCAGTGTATTGATTCACAGTCAATCAAGTTATCAGATGATATAAAAAGTTTCCAGTGGTTTAATGAAATAGATGCTTTAAAGTCGTTAACCACAAACCACATGAAGGAAATGTTTCGGCTCGGTATGGAGTTATTGCAGAAATAATTTTACCCAAAGGTATCGTTTCATTGATTCGATCAATAAATATGGACAATAGTATAAAAGCGGTTCATGTATATGACCGGATAGCTAACGCGTACGCCGACGTGTTTTCGGAACCTTCCGAAAATATCGATGAGTTTTTGGAACTTTTACCAACCAAAAGCAAGATTTTGGACGTCGGCTGCGGTAACGGAGTTGATTGTATTTACGTAAAAAACAAAGGTTATGACGTTGTCGGCGTCGATATGTCAGAAAAAATGCTTGATATCGCTAGAAGCAAATATCCTGAGATCGATTTTCGTCTGGGTGACATGAGAAAACTTGAGTTCGACAAGAATGAATTCGATGGAATTATTGCAGCTTGTTCGCTGATTCACATACCTAAGCGGGACATTCCAAGTACATTGAATCAGTTTGCAGGATTTCTTAAACATGGCGGCGCAGTATACATTCTGTTACAATCTGGAAAATCTGAAGAATTGTTCGTAAATGAACCTTTCAAACCCGATGAAAAGTTGTTTGTGAATGTCATTTCGTCGGACGAAATCGAACGGTTGCTCCAAGACGCTGGTTTCGAGATAGTACATAAACACGAACGTAAATCTTTAATAGAGAAGGAGCTCGACTTTATTCATTTGATCGTGATTGCTCGATATATAGGCGTCCATTAACATATGAACCGTCCATTTGATTGTATTACCGACTTCATTTTTATTGAAAATCAACCTGCCAAGGCTGATATTATTCTAATTCCGGGTGGTTTACGGCCCCAGCTGATGGATAAAGCCGTGGAACTCTATCGGCAAGGTTTTGCCCCATACATACTTCCATCAGGAGGGGCTGGCCCAAAACTTAGTCGAGAAATAGAGGCCGGAACCGCACATTGGAAAAGTGAGTGGGAGTTTTTACAAAATATTGCCCTGCAAAAAGGAGTTCCGGAAAAAATGGTGTTGAAGGAAGACAAAGCCTTGAACACCTACGACAATGCTAGACTGTCGTGGCGAGTCGTTCAGCAACAGAATATCGAGGTTAATAAAGCCATCCTCGTGTGCAAGGCATTTCACGCTCGACGCGCACTACTGACTTATCAAGCCGCTTTTTCTTCAAAAATCGAATATATTATTTGTCCGATTATTGACGATCGTGATGTTCGACGGGACAATTGGTTCTTGGATGAAAAAAAGATTGAGCTAGTGATGGGTGAAATGGAAAAAATCGGGAAATATTTTGTGAAGCGTATTACCCAGTTAAATAATAACGCCTAAACAATAAACCCATGGATTGCCTCTTCTGTAAAATCATTGAAAAAAGTATTCCCGGTGAGATTGTCTACGAGGACGATCAAGTGATCGCGTTCAAAGATATCCATCCCAAAGCGGATATCCACGTGCTGGTAATCCCGAAGCGGCACATTCAGTCGCTGGCTGGTTTGAGTGAGGCCGACGCGGCTTTGATCGGGCACTTAATTGTGGTAACGAGCCGGTTGGCGAAGGAATTGGGGATTGAATCGGGTTTCAAAGTAGCGGTAAACAGCGGGCTTAAGGCTGGCCAGGAGGTGGACCATCTCCACATCCATTTGATGGGCGGGCGCTTCCATAGTCACTTGGCCTAATTTGACGCACGTTGCCATCCGTGGTATATTCAACACGTTAGTATTTTTTAAATTATCTTATATTCACAAGGGAGGTGAATAGAGTGGTCGAAGTCCGCCGCAAGGATGGAGAATCTGGAGAAAGTCTGCTGCGCCGTTTTACTCGAAAGGTTCAACAAAGTGGCACATTGATTCGGGCCAAGAAAAGACGTTTTTACGAACCGCCCAAGAACAAACGGGCCGTGCGCGAAGATGCAATTCGCCGGAGTGTTATTCGGGGAAAGCGCGAATATCTCAAGAAAATAGGCAAATTGGACGATTGGATGGAACGTAAAGGTTATCGAACATACAAGGGTTCAAAAAGATCAGGTTCTTAAAACATAGCTCGTTTTGATCCGAGAAAAAATTGAACAAAATTTGAAGTTAGCCCAGAAAAGCCAGGATGAGGCGACAGTTTCGACGCTGCGCCTGGTTTTGGCATCTATGAAGAATTTTCAGATCGAACAGCGGGGTCGCGATTTGACTGATGATGACATGATTATGCTGTTGAAAAGGGAAGCCAAGAAGCGCACTGAAGCGATCGAGGCCTACACCAAAGGCGGCCGGGAAGAATTGCGCGCCAAAGAGGCTCACGAACTGCAAATTATTAGGGAATATTTACCGCCGGAAATGTCTGAAGAAGAGGTAAGTAAGGTCATCCAGGCGGTTATCGGTGATCTGGGTGTTACTGATCCCAGCCAATTTGGCCGGGTAATGTCTGAGTCTATGAAACGCTTGGGTAACCAAGCTTCGGGCCAAATTGTTTCAGCGGTTGTCAAAAAGGCTCTCACTAAACCAAAAGACTAAGTAATCGAAAGCGCCAATGGGAGGACCAATACCAAAAACTAACCAAAAATACTGGAGAGGCTTTGTGCTGGGAGCCGGCATCTGGTGTCTGCTGCTTTTGGCCGTTATTCTAGTCTGGCCGTACCGATTTGCCTGGGCGGCGACTTTTGACAGTAATACCGGTAGTGCTCTGGGCTTAGGTACGGTGCCGTTGGACCAGGTAGTACGGAACATTATCCGCTGGGCGCTGGGATTTTTGGGTCTGATCGCGGTGATTATGGTCATTTATGGCGGCTTTTTGTGGATGACCGCGGCGGGCAATGAGCAGCGGATCGAAAAGGCCAAGAAGATTATCATGGGCGCGATCATTGGCCTGGTTATAATATTGTTGTCTTTCGCCATAGTGCAGTTTGTATTTTTCGGTGTGACAAATTCTACCGGAAACGGAAATGACAATACTAACGGCGGCCCACCGCCGGATGGTGGTGATAGCGCTCAGTTCTATGTCCGGCTCGTCTCACCGCACGAGGATGAAGACAATGTTTCATTATGCCGCTTCGTTCAGGGCGTATTTAACCGCCAGATCAACCAATCGACTGGCGCACTGACACTGACCCAGGTGGACAATGGCCAAGCAGTCGCGGGCGCCATCACCTACCAGGATGGCAATAAGATAAAACTGGACCCGAGCGCCGATCTGGCTCCGCAAAAACAATACCGCGCTTTAATACCCGACACAGTCGAGGATTCATCCGGCAATCAGCTGGATCAGCAGAAAGAGTGGTATTTTACGACCGGTTCCGAGTCGGATAATGAGCCGCCGCGGGTATTTGATACCTGGCCCGATACGGGCGCGACGGATATCTGCCTGTCCACGCCGATTGTGGTCGAGTTTAATGAACCGATGGATCTGTCTACTCTGATTGTGGCCAATGTCACGGTCGCCGGTCCCGGCAACCCGCAGGTCAGGTCGGTGGATATTCCCAACGATCGCACAATGGCGATCACATTGAATTCGCCCTTGGAACCCAACCAGGATTACACGGTGACTTTAAACGGCGCGCCGGGGCATATTGCCGATGCCTGCGGTAATCCACTGGACGGTAATGGCGACGGTACGGGCGGTGATAATTATGACTGGTCATTTACGACCGGCATTGGCGCTGATTGCGCCCCCAAGATCAACTCGATCAGCGGATCGGGCTACTATGAGACCGACGTGACGATCGAGGGCACGAATTTTACCAGCATTCCCACCACGACGGTGTTTAATAACGACGCTACGGCTTTTAATAACTGTTTCAATGCCAGCTATATTCCTAACGCGGTTTGTGTCAAAGAGTGGACTAATACGCGTATTAAAGTCACCCTACCGGCCAGCGGCGGCGCCAGCAACGGCGCCATCGACGGTCTGGTTAAGGTTAGGGTAGGTGCGCTGGAAAGCAACGGCAAGGATTTTGACGTCAAGGCGCCGCACGTCAGCCAGGTCAACCCGGCCAGCGGCGGACCGGGGCAATTCGTCACCATCACGGGAACAAATTTCGGCAGCAGCGCCGGCCGGGTGCTATTCCGCAAGACCGGTGATCCGGATATCGAGGGTGATCGGCCATCCTGCTCGTCTTGGTGGCAAAATGATCAGATTATTGTCAAAGTACCGGAAGGTTTCAGCCTCAATGACGTTACACAAATACAGATTGATACTTCGGGCAACCGCCGTTCCAATCTGGAAGATTTTCAAATAACGAACCAAGTTGGGCCGGGATTATGTTCGATCACCCCGGCTTGCGGTGGTGCGGATACTGATGTCACATTAATCGGCGAGGCATTAGGCGGCGCCGGCCAGCTGAAATTCGACGGTACAACGGCTGACACCACGGTCTGGACCGAAGGCCAGATCAAGGGCAAGGTACCGGATATCGCCGACAGCGTAAATCCTTATTCGGTCACCGCGACTGTCGGCGGACTGGTCAGCAATGGGCTGCCATTCCACAAACCCTGTGGAACCGGCGATGATGGCGAACACCGCGCCTGCGCTGGCGCTACTTGTATCACCGCTTCCGGTGAGGCGCCCGATGAATGCGCTAACGACTCGCAATGTACCGGCACAAACACTCACTCAGAATGCGCCGGCGCGATGTGCAACGTAGTTGATGGCGCGGGCGCCAATCAATGCGACACACCCGATGACTGTGATGGCGAACACCGGGCTTGTGCCGGTACCAGCTGTATAACCGTTTCGGGCGAAGCGGCCGACGAATGTACCGACGATTCGCAATGTACAGACGCGAATACCCACTCGGAATGCGCCGGCGCGATGTGCAACGTAGTTGATGGCGCGGGCGCCAATCAATGCGACACACCCGATGACTGTGATGGCGAACACCGGGCTTGTGCCGGCACAACCTGTATTACCGCCTCAGGCGAAGCCCCAGACGAGTGTTCCAATGATTCCCAGTGCACCGACGCGAATACCCACTCGGAATGCGCCGGCGCGATGTGCAACGTAGTTGATGGCGCGGGCGCCAATCAGTGTGCCGTGCCGGATGACTGTGCCGGATCGGGTACGGACTGCGACTCCGACCCTGCTACGCCGGCTTGCCAGCCAGGCGCCTGCCCTGTGGGAGAAACTTGCCGCGATACAGATTGCCGTTGTTGGGTATTGCCCTCCTATGCCTGCAGTACTACCCAGTGGAGCTGCACGCCCAATCCGGCGGGTTGCGCTGCTACGCAAGGATGTTTGAATGATTGTTCTTGCGCCGACAGGCCAACGTTGACGAGCAGCATTCCTGCGAATCTCAGTGTCGACATATGTCGCAATGTTCAGTTCAGCTGGACTTTTTCGGAGACAATGAGCGGTTCTTCGGCTGACAATGATGCTATTCAGCTAACGATCGATGGCGGAGCCGCGGCAGGTGCTGCATGCAGCGTGGACAAAGATTGCGCATCGGATAATTGCAGCAGCAATCTCTGTGTCGGCAGCGTAGTCAGGGGTAGCTACTCCCAGCCATCCGATAAGCACAACATCTATGGAAACTTTGGCTTACTGGAGGCTGACACGGATTATCGAACCAAACTGCTGGGTTTGGCCAACGGTGTTTTGAGCACCGACGGTTTGGGTATGACCAGCGATGTCGAGTATACGTTCAAAACCTCCACCGCGATTTGTGATGTCAATCAAGTTAGGGTCGATCCGAGCAGTTGGCAATTTGTCCAGCGGGATGCCTCGAGGATGTTTACCGCTTCGGCTTACCATGGCGACCAGATGATCCTGTCCATTCCCGGTGTGTATGAATACAATTGGACTTGGTCAACGGATGACGCCACGATTATAGTTGTCGGTCCGATCAATGTTGCGGCGACGGTGGGAACCATCCAAAACAAGAACGGCAGCACCCGAATCAACGCCAAGGCTTCCGTGACTACCCCCGGCAAGGAAAAGGAGGTTACCGGCCGGGCGGAAATACGGGTCAATATGTGCGAACACCCCTGGCCCGATCCGGGTGCCGGATTATTCGTGCCATTTACCGATGCTGACACGCACTTTTCTTTCTGGTACTGCACTGACGATGGATTGCCGATGATTACAAATGTTACCAATGGATCCAGCGGTGCTGACCTAATCAAGGAATATTTCTTTAATGGTTTGCATGTCTGTGAGGGCGCGGCCAAAGCCTGCACGGTAGACGCGGATTGTGACGGCATGGCCTGCACGGTGCTGCCGGATGCGGTTGGCGTACGTGTAATGACGAACCCGAATAGTCAATCACCCAAACTTTGGTATGAAAAAAGATTACCCAATGAGCCGATCCCCAGCGGCGCCGAGCGGACCATTGATGGTTTTCAGTCCATTCGAGTCGGTCGGACTAGCTATGTCGATGCGGCTAATTCCTACTTTGATGGTGCCTGGCATACTTATACCAATATTTATCTACTGTCCTTCAGTGAGAATTCGAAATCTGTAACCCAGGAGGTAGCCAACGCATTGATCGGGAACTGGAAATTTGTCACCAATGCGGGTGTTGATTTTGGCGATTTTGCCAAACCCTGGCTGATACGTGACACCAAGCGGTTGGCCGACTTAGCCGATATTGAGCACTATCTGGACGATTATCGGGCTACCAGTAGCACCTATCCCAATCTGCAAGCCGGCAGCTATCTAACACGACGGTCCACTAGCGCCTGGCCATCATGGCAAGCTTCCTTGGGTAACGCATTGGGCAAGGGATTGCCCACTGACCCGTTGAACTTGTTTTTGTACGGCTCCGGCCCGGGTACGTGTGAGGTGCCGCCGTATGATCACGATACCTGTTGGTGGGGCAATAAGACTCTGTACCCGACTGACGGTGGCCGGTTCACCTGCCAGGCCAACTCGCATGTTTATATGTACAATTTCGTTCCCGATCCGGCCGACCCCGCGCTCGATAAGTCCTATTTGTACACGATGCTAGAATATCCGCAATGGGGTGCGCTGGCACCAGCTAATCCATGTGCCGGTTTAGCCGATGGCTCTAGTTGCGCTTGCTTTAATTACACCAGAGAAGTCACACCATAATTATGCCAAACTCAACCAACCAGCCCAGTAGCGCGGAAGATATTTTTGCCCCAACCGATCCAGCCGGCACTCGAACTCCGTCCGTGCGTCCAACTCGGCGTCCGGCAGCACCTTATCATGACAGCCCCCTGCCACCGGTGCGCTCTGGTGGCTCTCGTAATCGCACCATATACCTAACAATAATCGTGATCGTGGTAGTATTGGTTGTCGGCAGCATAGCGGGGTTGGCTTGGTGGAAAAATCGTTCCCAGACCAGCGCTAACGCCAGCAACCGAAACACCAATCAGCTAGTAAATCAGAATGCCAACTCTTCCATTGTTAATGTATCCAATCAGAACGCTAACGCAACAATCATCCCCAATGTCAATGAGTCGACCAATGCTCCTGCCGACAGTGATCGCGATGGATTGTCGGATACGGAAGAGGCCAGTCTTGGCACAAATCCGCAATTGAGCGATACTGATGGTGATGGCTTATCGGATCTTCGCGAAGTCAGGATCTATCATTCAGATCCTCTGGTATCAGATTCCGATGGCAACGGCGTTTCGGATGGCGACGAAGTATCAGCAGGTGATAATCCCACCGGCAGCGGCTCACTTTTTGATATTAGCAATAAGACCATAAATTCAAACTAATGCCCGACCAGTCACCATATACGATGTCCAACAACCCAGCCCAGGGCATCAATAATACCGTCCCCGAAAATCCCACCGAGATTCGCGTGATGCCGGAACGGTTTTTAGCGCGCGGCGAGGCCAAAGGATCGAGTCGCATGCGTTGGTGGATATATGTCGTTATTTTGATTGTTGTCGCCGGTTTGATCGGCGCGGGTATATTGTTGTTGAATCGCATAGTGGTGAATAATAATACGGCACCGTATCGAATCTGAATAACGCGGCTATTAACCAGAACAATAACGGCAACACGAACCTCAATACCAATAATTCTAATAACAATACCAATTCTGTAGTGACGATAAAGGAATTGTCCGATACACTGCTGAACAAGGCCGACCTAGGAGAGGGTTATGAAGCCTACCAAGAACTGAAAATCACTACCGACACTGGCAGTATTGCTGGCGTAGCTTTGTCGCGCGCCCAACGCATTTTTACGCTTGAGGATACGAAATCTAACAGCGTCAGTATTACCATAAAAGTTATGGAAGCCCCCTCAAAAACGGATGCAAACGCCGTATTTCAATCGGAAAATAGTGAACTGAAGCGTTCAGTTGGCAACCAGGAAGGCCGGTTTGTAAAAGCTTCCACAGTCGGCGATCAATCACTGCTGTATGAACAAACCGACGGTAATAAAATCGAAACCATCTTTAGCTGGAAATATCTAATAGCCGATATCTCGATTGATGTATTCAAAGGCTCGGCACCATCGACTGAAGATGTGAAATCTTGGTTGGCGCGGCTACTTCAAAACTTTAAGGCCTATGATAGCACTAAGCCGGTTACCAATACTAACGAAAACGATAACGCAAATATTAACGCGAACACCAACACTAATATAAATCAAAACGCGAACGGGAATATCAGCGCTCCACCACCGACCAGCAGCGCCGATCAGGATCAGGATAGCTTGACCGACACGGAGGAGCTGCTTTACAAAACCGATGTAGCTAAGCCGGATACCGACGGTGACAGTTATCTGGATGGTCCCGAAGTGGCCACTGGCTACAGTCCGATCGCAGCCTCAGGCGCGAAATTGGAGGCGTCTGGTTTGGTAAAAGTATTTTCCAGTCAAATCTACAATTATCGAATCCTGTATCCTTCGCCCTGGATAGTACAGAACGCTGTCGCCGATGGATCTAGCGTGGTCATGACTTCGGATACCGGTGAGTTTGTCAGCGTAACAATCGGTGAAAATTCGGAACGTTTGTCAGCTAAGCAGTGGTACATGAATCAAGCTCCTGGAATTGATGAGTCCAAAATTACTAGTGTCGTTGTCGGAGAGCTGACGGGCGTGAAAAGTTCCGACGAATTGAATGTGTATTTAAGCAATGATACCGCCATATATATTATAACTTATAGTCTGGCCAACCACGAAACCGCTAATTTTCTGACTACCTTTGAAATGATGGTGCGCAGTTTCCGGGTAACCGGCTCACCACCGTCAATCAACGGTAATACCAACGCTAATACTAATACAAACACCAACTCGAACGTTAATGCTGGCATCAACGTCAACAATAATGTCAATGTGAATACCAATACTCCAGATGGCACCTCTAGGGCGCCGAGCGGAACAGCCATACCGGCACCGATATTAAACACCGAACTTGGCATCTAATAAAAAAACGCAGCCAGCGATCAGCCTATCCGGTATTGCTGGCGGTTGCACGTCAGTAGAGCGGGTTACGGTCAACCGGATTATCCGATCCGCCAATCAACTATGGCAGCGGACTCCCGCCGCCGAAGTAACAGCGAATTTTGTCAGCGCTCCGGTTATTCAGCAATTGAATCGGCAATACCGCCGGGTCAACCGACCGACTACCACGCTGTCCTTCGTCTACCAGGGGAGTGGCAGCCAGCGTGATCCCTGGATCGGTGAAATAATGTTTTGTCGCCGAGCCATTAAACAATGGGCAGAAGATTCAGGTAAAACCTACCTGATAGCCCTGGCTGATTTGACTGCTCACAGTTTGCTCCACATATTGGGCTATCACCACCAGAACGATACCCAGGAACGGACCATGGAGCGTTGGGCCAAAAGAATAACCAAATCAATAACATGATCGAGAAGATCAGGCAAACAATCCGCAGTTTTCAATATGCCGCCCGTGGCCTGTGGTATGTTATTCGGCGGGAGCGCACTTTTCAAATCCATATTATTGCCACCCTTGTGGTGGTGGCCCTGAGTGTTGTCTACCCGCTGAAAACTTGGGAGATTATTATATTAATCATAATGATCGTGCTGGTGCTGGTGCTGGAAATTGCCAATACGGCGGTGGAAAAGATTATTGACGCCCTCAAGCCGAGATTGCATTTCTACGTCCAAGTAGCCAAGGACCTGATGGCGGCAGCCGTACTGGTAGCGGCAATTGGCGCGATTATTATCGCACTATTGATATTTTGGCCATATTTTTAAACTAGCTAGTTGTCTCATCGGTAAAAATATATTATAATAACTTTACTAAGATAGTCTAAAACAGTTCCGCGTATGGCAAGAGAAGAAATTTATACCGGCCTTGATCTGGGTTCCAGCACCGTCAGGATCGTTGTCGGCCAACACAGCGAAAATGGCCAGTTCCAGATTTTGGGAGTGGCCGAGCATCCGTCTGAAGGAATCAGCCGGGGGGTGATTACTAGTATTGAAGACACTGTTTCCAGCATTTCCGGCGCTCTGGAGAAAGCCGAACGTATGACCGGACTACCCATCGAGCATGCTTTTGTGGGAATTAATGGCAACCACATCACTTCGCAGAACAGCCACGGTGTCGTGGCCGTGTCTAAAGCGGATGGTGAAATTAAGGAAGACGATGTGGTGCGAGTGATTGAGGCGGCTCAGTCGGTGGCCATTCCGCCAAACTACGAAACACTGCATGTGATACCGCGGTCCTTTTCGGTTGATAACCAATCGGGCATAAAGGATCCAGTGGGTATGACCGGTATACGGTTGGAGGTCGACGCTCAAATAATTCAGGGCTTATCGAGCCAGGTTAAAAATACCACCAAATGTATTTACCGCACCGGGCTGGATATAGATGATTTGGTACTGGGTGTTTTGGCTGCATCCGAGTCGGTATTGACCCACCGTCAAAAGGAATTAGGAGTAGCGCTGATTAATATCGGTGCGGCCACAACCAGTGTGGCGGTGTTCGAAGAAGGAGACATTATTCACATGACAGTGCTGCCGGTGGGTAGCGGTCATATCACCAACGACATCGCAATTGGTTTACGCACATCGATTGAAGTGGCCGAACAGGTCAAGATTGAGGCCGCCTCCTGCGTACCGGAAGAAGTCAACAAGCGCGATGAAATAAACCTAAACGAAATATCCGACAGCGAGAATACGGTGGTATCCCGGAAGCATATTGCCGAGATTGCCGAAGCCCGGGTGGAAGAAATTTTTACGATGGTGGATAAGGAACTGCAGAAAATAGAACGGAGCGGCTTGTTACCGGCTGGGGTAATATTAACTGGCGGTGGCGCCAAGTTGCCCGGCGCCATCACGGTGGCTAAGCAGATTTTCAAGCTTCCGGCCGCTCTGGGTACCCCGCGTGATATTGTTTCATCAATTGATAAGATAACCGATCCGGCCTTTGCCACGGCAATTGGTTTAGCGATCTGGGGTGCCCAGGCCAATTCCAAGAGCCATGCCTTTTCCGGCAGCAGCTTTTCCTCGGTCGCCGATGTGACCGGAAAACTGCGTAAGTGGTTTCGATCCCTGGTACCCTAAGGAAAATGTTGACGTCAGCCAGTTTTGCGTGGTAGAGTATAAGCCAGTACGTCGTATATTATGAAATATAAGGCTAAACGGGACCCCTCTGTCGATGGTCTCTCACGAAGGAACACTCTCATGGAAGTGAAACCAGCTATCGAAACCTTTGCGAAAATCAAAGTAGTCGGATTGGGAGGTAGCGGTGGCTCGGCTATCAATCGCATGATTGCCTCGAAAATAAAGGGCGTTGATTTTGTCGTGATCAATACCGACGCGCAGGCGCTGCATCACAATCAGGCGCCGACCAAGATTCAAATTGGCAAGACTACCACACGTGGCCTGGGTGCTGGCATGGACTCCGAAACTGGTCAGAAAGCGGCCGAAGAGAACCAGGATGAAATTTACGATAACTTAAAAGGTGCCGATATGGTGTTTCTGACCTGTGGCCTGGGCGGCGGTACTGGCACGGGTTCGGCGCCAGTGGTGGCGGATATCGCAAAGGATGTGGGTGCCCTGACGGTCGCCGTGGTTACCAAACCATTCCAGTTCGAAGGTGAGGAACGTCGCCGGATCGCCGAAGATGGCCTATCCAAGCTAATCGAGAAAGTCGACACCATCATTACCATCCCGAACGACCGCTTGCTCCAGATCATCGACAAGAAGACCTCTTTGCTCGAAGCTTTTGAAATAGTGGATGACATACTGCGCCAAGGCGTTCAAGGTATTTCAGATTTGATCACCGTGCCGGGCTTAGTCAACGTCGACTTTGCCGACGTTAAGGCGATTATGCAGAATGCCGGTTCGGCTCTTATGGGCATTGGCCGCGGTACCGGCGAAAATCGTGCCGTCGAGGCTGCCAAGCTGGCCATCGAAAGCCCGTTACTGGAAATGTCGATCGAGGGCGCCAAAGGCATCTTATTCACTGTTACTGGCGGTACCAGCATGAGCATGTACGAATTGAATGAAGCAGCCAAGATAATTACCGGCTCAGCCGATCCGGGTGCTAAGATCATCTTCGGCTCGGTGATTGATGAAAATCTCAAAGATGAACTCAAGATTACCGTGGTGGCGACTGGATTCGGTGACAAGCGGGTGAAAAAAGTGAAGCTGGAAACGGTCACACCATTTACTCGCGACGAGAAGCCACCCCTGAACACATTTCAGCGTCCCGCCCCGCAAAACGTAACTCCTAAACGGGTGTTCAAGGACGAAGAACCATCTATGGAGAGCGCGCCTCAAAAATCTAAAGAAGAGGAAGAGCTGGAAATACCCGCGTTCATTCGCAAGAAAATGATGTGAGCGTGAGTAAGATGATTGTTCGGCCCACTCTCCGGAGTGGGATTTAGTATTGACGATCCGGTTCGGTGGGCTCTTCAGCTCTTGTTCAGGTGAGAGTCGTTATATATACTGGTAGTGTCATATAATTAAAAAGTATCCAAATGGATTCGCAAACAAATAAGCCCAACTTTATTAGTAACGTCGTGCTGGTTAGTTTTGTCGTGGGGGGCGTGATGGGCGGACTGGTGGGGGCGGTGACCGGCGGTATTTCGGTGGATCATATCGTGCCTTGGTTTGATCGGACATTTCTAGGTAAGGAGGCTACCGTAAACAATGCTAATACCACCTCAATAAGTACGACTAAAGTATCACAAGCCGAAGAAGAATCAGCCACAATTGATACGGTCAAAGGTGTGTCGCCGTCGGTGGGTAGCATTATCGTCAAGCAGAACATTGTTCAGCCAAACACTGATCAACTTTCGCCGATCGACCTTTTCTTTGGTCAGCAACAACCCAATACAGATTCCAGTAGCCCAAGAGAGGTGGCAGCCGGAACCGGATTTATTATTTCCAGCGATGGCTATATTTTGACCAATAAACACGTTATAAACATTAATAACGCGGCCTACACATTTGTGACTAACGAAGGCAATGAATATGACGCCAAACTAATCGCGACCGACCCATTTAACGATATCGCGGTCATAAAAATTGAAGCGAACGATCTGCCGGCGCTCGAGTTGGGCGATTCAGATTCGCTTAAGATCGGCCAGACTGTCATTGCCATCGGCAACACCTTGAGCCAATTTCCCAATACGGTCACCAAGGGCATCGTGAGCGGAATCGGACGAACCATTACGGCTGGTGATAGTCAGGGTAGCTCGGAAACGCTAGAACAGGTAATCCAAACCGACGCGGCCATCAATCAAGGTAATTCGGGCGGGCCGTTATTGACCCTGGATGGGAAAGTGGTGGGCATCAACACCGCTGTCAGCCAAGAGGGTCAATTGCTTGGTTTTGCCATTCCGATCAGCCAAGTTAAACCGGCCATTCAAAGCGTGCGGACGGATGGGAAAATTACCCGACCCTATTTGGGTGTGCGATATCAGATTATTACCCCGGAATCAGCTGAAGCGAATAATTTAAGTGTCGACTACGGTGCCTTGATTATTCGGGGGAGCAATAATTCGGTGGCGGTTCTGCCGGGTAGTCCGGCGGACAAGGCGGGTTTGGTTGAAAATGATATAATATTGGAAATGAACGGTCAGCGTATTACCGAAGACAATTCGCTGTCCCAAATGATGAAGAGTCGGTCGGTGGGGGATTCCGTGACACTGAAATATCTTCATGACGGTGCCGAAAAGACTGCTACCACGATTTTGGAAGAGTATAAAGCCACCTAACCAAAGTTTCATGAAAGAACTAATCCAATCCATCCGCGATCTCAAGGACAAAGTCGAGCGGACTTGGGGGTTACTTTGACCTCGATCGAAAGAAGACCGAATTAAAAGTATTGGGTATCGAAGCCGCCCAGCCCGAATTCTGGCAAGATCAGGAACGGGCGCGTTTGGTTAGCCGGCAGATGGAGGAACAGCGGCGCGAGATTGAAACATGGGAATCAATCGACCGTCGTTTGGTCGACCTATTGAGTATTGCTCGTGAGGCGGAGCATGATCACTCGGAAGGTATTCAAGTCGATATTCAGAAACAATATGATGAGCTCAATGGTGAATTTGACCATTTAGAATTTTTCGTGTTGTTGGGTGGGCCGTATGACGTTCGAAATGCTCTGGTGGCGATTCATGCCGGCACGGGCGGTGTCGAGGCGCAGGACTGGGCGGCGATGCTACTGCGCATGTATTTACGTTATAGTGAAAAAAAAGATTGGTCGGTACGCATTCTGGATCGGTCGGTTGGAGAAGAAGCGGGAATTAAAAGCGCCACGCTGGAAGTGCAGGGTCGCTATGCCTATGGTTATTTGAAGGCCGAGGCTGGCGTGCACCGATTGGTTCGGTTATCTCCCTTTGATGCCGATCATCAGCGCCACACTTCATTTGCCTTGGTAGAAGCATTGCCCGAGATTGCCGAGGTTGAAGAAGTTGAGATTGATCCAAAAGATTTACGAATCGATACTTTTATGGCCTCGGGACATGGCGGTCAGAGTGTTAACACCACTTACTCTGCTGTGCGCATTGTGCACTTGCCAACTAAGATTACGGTATCGTGCCAGAACGAACGTTCCCAGCAGCAGAATCGGGAAACCGCAATGAAAGTATTGAAGAGCCGATTGCACGCGCTGGCTGAAGCTGAGAAGCAGTCTGAGAAACAACAACTGCGCGGGGCGTATACCTCAGCCGAGTGGGGGAATCAGATTCGTTCTTATGTGCTTCAACCATATCAGATGGTTAAGGATCATAGAACAAAACATGAAACCTCAGATACCGGGAAGATTCTCGATGGAGACTTGGATGAGTTTGTTGAAGCCTATTTAAAGTTTGCGGCTAAGAAATAGAAATAAAATACCTGGCTACGTTGTTGAATTATACCAATCGACTATGGCAGATGTTACAATTAAATGGAAGCGTTCTTAATATTCTAGAGCACGCCCCAGAGTTAAATATTTCTGAATGGTACTTGGGAGCCGGCGGCATTACTCAAACGGTGTGGAATATTTTGCACGGTTTCGCGCCGGACTACGGCATCAATGATTATGATTTAGTATATTGGGATTCAAACACATCGGCTGAAGCTGAAATAGAAGTAATTAGTCGTGGAAAAATAATATTTCGTGATATTACCGCGCCACTCGACATTGTTAATGAAGCTAGAGTGCATATATGGTATGAAAAGGAATTTGGTCGTCATATCCGCCAGTATAGTTCTTTAGAAGACGCTATTAGTACGTGGCCTACCACGGCAACGTCAATAGGCGTACGCAAAGCAGGTAATAGCATCAAAGTGTTTGCTCCATTTGGGCTAGATGATTTATTTAATCTAGTGGTGAGACCAAACAAAGCGTTGATTACCGAGGCGATCTATAATCAGAAAGTTGATCGTTGGCGGACAGTATGGCCAAAGCTAAAAATCATAAATTGGGATGAGTAGAAAACTGCTTGTTTCATAACAATGCATCTTTTCACGAAAAGGTGAATTCAAGTAATAGAGTAAAAGTTCAGCGTCATTACAACATTTCACGAAAAGGTGAATCGTCATTTGACTGATATCCCAAGTAATGATAGCTTTTGAACAGACGCGGGAGAAATCCACGTTTTTTTATGTATACACACCCCCACTTACGACACCCAGCCTTGGTTTATCGAGCATTAGGAAACGAACGCCGACTCTATCTCATGGAAATATTGAGGTTGCGCAAGCGCACCGGAACAGAAATTACTAGAGAATTAAAGATTTTCCCATCAGCCGTTTCTAGACACATTCAATTATTGGTACGTTCTGGATTAATAACTGGTCTGAGGATTGGAAAGGAAGTCGAATTTAGTATCTCAAACAATGTGGACGTTGAAAAACTCGTGGAATTACAGCATCTTTTCACGAAAAGATGAATTGAGGTAATGGAGTTAGATCCAGTATCTGTACAACATTTCGCAAAAAGGTGAAATCAATGCATTGTGCATAACAATGCTTATATTGTAATACAATAGACAGATATACTGTGATATATGTGCTAATATTAAGCACATATCATTATATAATACTATAGTGTAGATAATTAATTGACAAATAGTAGTTATTTTTCTTATACTTATAGCAGATGAAACACAAACACGGATCGTCATTTACACATCATGTTCGCAAAGGAGGTGAATCAAGATGTGCGGAATAATAGGATACACCGGACCAAGACAATGTCCCGATATTCTGCTCGAAGGACTACACCGGCTGGAATACCGCGGGTACGATTCGGCCGGAATGGCTCTGGATGGAACCGGCCAGCTGGTGGTGTTCAAGGACACGGGCAAGGTTGACGTGCTGGATGGGCTGCTGCAGGAGAGCCGGCCGTCTAGTACCACCGGGATAGCGCACACCCGCTGGGCAACGCACGGCGAACCCAGCCGGGTTAACGCGCATCCGCACACGGACGCATACGGACATTTTGCCGTGGTTCACAACGGCATCATCGAGAACTGCGATGCGCTGAAGGAGATTTTGAAAGGCAAAGGATATACCTTTGCCTCCGACACTGATACCGAGATACTGGCACATCTGATCGCCGACTACTGGAACGGCAGCCTGGTTAAGGCGGTCGCGGCGGCGCTCAAGCTGGTGGTGGGTACGTACGGTATCGCCATCATCAGTGACTACGAAACCGGCACGATCGTTTGTGCTCGGAAAGGCAGCCCCTTGATTGTGGGCATCGGTGCCGACGAGTACTTCATCGCTTCGGACGTGGCGGCCATATTGCAGCACACCAAGCAGGTGATTTATCTGGGCGAAGAAGAGCTGGCTGTACTGACACCGGCTGGTTGTCAGGTAATGACCATCAACGAAGTGCCGGTAGAACGGGACACAGAGATGGTCACCTGGGAGCTGGACCAGATCGAAAAAGGCGGTTTTCCGCACTTCATGCTCAAGGAAATCTTTGAGCAGCCGCGCACGGTGGCGAATGCCATCCGGGGGCGCTTGCTAGATACTGACGTCAAACTAGGCGGACTGAATCTGACGGACGATGAGCTTCGGCAATTCGACCGAGTGGTTCTGTGTGCCTGCGGCACGTCGTGGCACTCCGCGCTGGTGGGTGAGTACGTCCTCGAAGAGCTGGCACGGTACCGTTCGGTAGAGGTGGAGTACGCCTCGGAATTTCGTTATCGAAACCCGATGATTGACGATCGAACCCTAGTCATCGTCATCAGTCAGTCCGGGCAGACAGCCGATACTCTGGCGGCATTACGTGAAGCCAAGCGGCGCGGCGGTAAAGTCCTGGCCATATCCAACGTGGTCGGCTCGACTATCGCCCGCGAAGCTGACGGTGGTATCTACATTCACGCTGGTCCCGAGATCGGTGTGGCCAGCACCAAGGCATTCACCGGACAGGTAGTGGCGCTGACTCTATTAGCCATTCACCTGGGCCGGATACGGGGCACTCTGACCGAAGACATAGCCACCGAGCTGATCGTTGAACTGGCTGAGATTCCTCGGAAGATCCAGCAGATCTTGGACGCTGCCGATGAGATCAGAGCCATCGCCGAACCGTTCAGCGACAGCGGCAATTTCCTCTACCTGGGTCGTGGCTACAACTTCCCGGTGGCACTCGAAGGTGCCTTGAAACTCAAAGAAATATCGTACATTCACGCCGAAGGATATCCGGCCGCGGAGATGAAGCATGGTCCCATCGCGCTCATCGACGATAATATGCCGGTCGTATTCCTCTGCACCCAGGATGGCGCGCATGACAAGGTCCTAAGCAATCTGGCCGAAGTCCGTGCTCGCCATGGTCGCATCATCGCTGTCGCCACCGCCGGTGACGAACCAATGCGGGCGCGAGCTGATCATGTGATCTGGATTCCGTCCACTCTCGACGCGCTGGTTCCGCTCCTGTCCGTCATCCCGCTGCAGCTTCTGTCCTACTACGTGGCCGTGAAACGTGGTTGCCATGTCGATCAACCGCGCAATCTAGCCAAGAGTGTAACCGTAGAATAAGCCTCGGCTAATTCTACATCTCACTCTGATCCAGCTCTTTCTTCCATCGACACTCTGGCCTTGAACTCTGTTCAGGGCCTCTTTTCTTGCGCGTGGTATAATAATTACATGCCTATAAGATCCGCCATCAAACAAAAACGTGTCTACATACCGATTCTGTGTATTTTTATTGTAGTTGTGTTGCCCTATTTAATTCCATTACGTAATTATGTAAAAAATACTTCGGAAGACTCTTTGGATCAATACGGCGCCTATATATATCTGGATAATCAACGAATTTATTATGAGACTGCCGGTCCGATTAACGGTCCGGCGATCGTATTTATGCACGGGTTTGGCGGGTGGAGCGGTAACTGGCGTCCCATGGTGCAAAAATTCGGTGCAGCGGGTTCTCGGGTGGTTGCCTTCGATCGGCCGGGATTCGGCTTGAGTGATCAGACGCGCTCAACCCAAATGTCCAACATTGAACAGGTTAACGCCAGCGTGAAAGTTTTTGATGCGCTGGGGATTGATCGAACCGTGATCATAGCGCACAGTCTGGGTGCGCAGGTTGGTTTGCAGTTAGCCGCTGAACATCCGGAGCGGGTATCCGGTTTGCTAATCGTCGATGGCTCGATTCGGGAGCGGTGCGATTGGATAGATTCATTCGGTGTGTTACTGAAAATACCTTTTTTAAGACGCTGGGCCGAAGTTGGGTTGAGTGCCTATTTGACCCCAGGTCGTTTTGATAAAGTTTTGCAAACGGCCATATCTTCATCGGAACAGTTGTCGGTCGAGGCAATGTCCCGATATAATGTGGCGGTTCGGACTCCGGACTGGCAGGTGGGCGTGGTAAGTTTATTAAGAGACCGGCGTTTAAATGT
This sequence comes from Patescibacteria group bacterium, assembly GCA_041661625.1. Lineage (NCBI taxonomy): Bacteria > Patescibacteria group bacterium. The sequence continues at coordinate 137,026 of JBAZUB010000003.1, forward strand.
GCTGTCCGACCCAATAACCAAATTAACTATGCCGGTTGGGTGTGTCTGGGGTGTTGATGATAGTTGGGCCAGCATTCAGATTGGACAGAAATTATGCGATCAGCTATCGGCGGAATTTATACCTATAGAAAAATCCGGTCATTTGCCAATGGAGGAACAACCCGAACTATTTTATCAGTCGACACTAAATTTTATTAATAAAATAATCCAATAATATAGGAATATTTAGTGGTTTGTGCTACAATCAAAGCAGAATATTAACAACCAACAACCATGCCATTTCACGACGACATTATCAAGCTAGCTAAAGAAAATACCTTTTTTCGCCATGAGCTTACCACCGGCGCGCACAGCCAGGTGGTGATTATGAGTTTGAAACCGGGTGAAGATATCGGCAATGAAGTGCATCATGTCGATCAGGTATTGTTCTTCATCAACGGTACGGGTGAAGCGACATTGAATAATAGTGAAACATCTGTGATCGGACCAAACCATCTGGTGCATGTTCCGGCCGGAACCTGGCACAATTTTCGCAATACCAGCGAGACTGATATGAAGCTGTTTACCGTCTACGCGCCGGCCGAGCACGCGCCCGGAACAGTTCACAAAACCAAAGCCGAAGCGGACGCCGCCGAAGCGGCCGAGCATAAATAAATCAGCATGCCCGTCTGGATCTTATTCGCACTGGGGTCTGCCGTAGCGGCGGCGCTGGTCGCCATCTTCGGCAAGATCGGATTGTCAAAGGTTGATACAACACTGGCCACGACATTACGTTCAGTGGTAATGGCAGTTTTGTTGATTGGGTTTTCCCTGGCGTTAGGTAAATTCGCTCATCTGGGTACGGTACATCGCAAAGATGCGCTGTATATTGTTTTGGCCGGATTGGCGGGAGCTATATCGTGGCTGTGTTATTTTGTTGCGCTGCGCATGGGGCCGGCTTCCGGGGTAGCGGCGTTGGATCGTCTTAGCGTCGTGTTCGTGTTAATTATTGCCGTACTGGCACTGGGAGAACAACTAACCTGGAAGTCGGGTTTGGGAGCTGTACTGGTGGTTGTGGGCGCGGTACTGATCTCTTGGCGTTAATTATAATCAGCGATTACTTGTCGAAATATAATGAATGTGTTAACATACGGCCGGTCTATATTGACCCATAGATCAGCGGTTTTAGTCGGCCAGCCGATTGGAAATTGGCACGGCGTGGGGCTTCCAAACAGGAGGTGGAGGTGGCTAGGGAGTATTTGGCGATCTACGAATACGACGGTAAGCCAAATCCTGCGATGTTGCTCATCGTGTTGTTGCTGCCGTTAGCGGTCTATGGCACTATCCAAGTCGGACAGGGGTGGAATACGCTCCGAATAAGCTGCACCGCAGCGGCGATCGCCATGCTGCTGGCGATACCCACATATCGGTTGTTGTTCGGTGGCAATCGCCTCCGTTGCGTGAAATCAAACGGTGAAGTCGATCGGTCTGGCAACATTCTACTGCCACTAGCTTTCACCGGGCTCGTGGCAATGGCAACCTTCGTTCTGGTGGGCGCCATCGTCTGTTACGGTCACTGGTTCGCGACCTTTTATCGGGGTGTTTACTAGAGGTTCACACCCCTTTCCTTTATTCAGATAGTAGAAATTATATGAAGAAGACAAAAGTAGTTGTAGCATTATCGGGCGGAGTTGATTCAGCCGTGGCCGCGGCGGTGCTTCAGCAACAAGGCTTCGATGTGTCAGCGATATTTCTGCGCAGCTGGTTTGATCGGACAATTGATCCCGGTTCTGACAATCGTTGTTGTTCGCTGGAGGCCAGCACGGTGGCACGGCAAGTAGCCGATCGGTTAAACATTCCATTCCGGGTGTTGAATAATCACGTACCGTTCCGGAAGATTGTGGTGGAATATTTTTTACAGCAATTGGCTGCCGGTGTGACACCGAATCCGTGCATAGTGTGCAACAAAATTATTCGATTTGATCATCTTTGGAAAGTGGCCCAAAGCCAAGGGGCGGATTTTCTAGCCACGGGACATTACGCTCGATTAAAACGCACACCAAAAGGTGTTGAAATGTGGCGCGGCCTTGATGCTTCAAAAGATCAGTCGTATATGCTGAGTGCTCTGTCGCAAACCCAGCTGCGGCGAACTTTGTTTCCATTGGGAGCCATGACCAAGTCGCGCGTCCGAGCGATCGCGGCCAAGTTAAATTTAAAGTCAGCCGATCGTCCCGACAGCCAGGATTTATGTTTTGTTCCCAAAAACAAGTACGCCGAATTTGTCGGTAAATATTTAAAGCTGAAAACCGGTGATGTGGTGACAACCGACGGAACCGTAATCGGCCAGCACCATGGTTTACCGCTGTACACTATTGGCCAGCGCGATGGCTTGGGGATTGGCGGCGGTATGCCGTATTATGTATTGACGAAAGACGCCAAACGAAACCGCTTGATCGTGGTTGATCGTTTACACCTAAAGCAGCTGAATGCGAAATCATTTCAATTGTTAAAACCAAGCTTCATTGCGGGCACCGCGTCTAAGTTACCGTATAAATGTTCGGTTCAAACCCGTTATCACACCCGGCCGATAAATGGCACTTTAAGGCGTGTTGGAGGGGCATTCGAAATTCATTTAAACAAATCGCAACGCGCCGTTACGCCCGGCCAGGCGGCGGTGTTATATCGGGGAGACAAGCTGGTCGGCGGTGGAATCATCGGTCCGGTAGGCGAGTCACGTTGATTATTCCTCGAAAATACGGTAAAATCCACCCATGAACGCCCAAGAACTACGCCATAAATACCTAGAGTTTTTTAAGTCAAAAGGTCACATGGTAATACCGTCGGCACCGCTGGTGCCGGCCAATGACCCGACGGTTTTGTTTACCACTGCCGGCATGCATCCGCTGGTGCCGTTTTTGATGGGCGAGATCCATCCAGCCGGTAAGCGGCTGGTCAGCGTTCAGCGATGTATTCGTACCGGTGATATCGATGATGTGGGCGACGATACGCACCTGACGTTTTTTGAAATGCTGGGCAATTGGTCGCTGGGCGATTATTTCAAAAAAGAAGCGATCGAATGGAGCTGGGAATTTCTAACCAACTCAACCTGGCTGGGCTTAAATGCGGATAGAATATTGGTGACTGTTTTCGCGGGGGATGAAGACGCGCCGCGCGATGACGAGTCAGCCCAGGTCTGGCAATCTTTGGGAATGCCCGAGGAACGAATATATTATTATGGCAAAGAGGATAATTGGTGGGGTCCGGCCGGACAGACCGGTCCGTGCGGTCCCGATACCGAGATGTTTTTTGATACCGGAAAAGATTGCTCCAAAGGCAAAGGCAACGCCTGTGAGCCTAATTGCGGCTGCGGCCGATTTGTCGAGATCTGGAATAATGTGTTTATGCAATACCACAAAACCGCCGATGGCAAGTTTGAGCCGTTGAAACAGACTAACGTCGATACCGGCATGGGCGTAGAGCGCACTCTGGCGGTGGTCAACGGTCAGGACTCGGTATACCAAACCGAACTCTTGGTGCAGTTTATGAATATTGTCCGGCAGAACAGCGTTGACGCCGACGAATCTTCGATCCGCGTAATCGTTGATCACGTCAAAGCGGCCGTGTTTCTGATTGCCGATGGCGTGGTCCCGTCCAACAAGGAACGGGGCTATGTTCTACGCCGCTTGATTCGCAAGTCGGTGCGACTGGCTCAGGCGATCAGGCTCCAACCCGGCACGCTGGACGAGCTGCAGCAAGAAATTATGAATATGTACAATGACGCTTATCCGGAGCTATTCACCGATCCGGACCATATCATTCAAGTTTTGGACACGGAAGTGGAGAAGTTCGCCAAGACGCTGGGCAAGGGTTTGAAAATATTCAAAAAAGAATTAGAATCCATCGGACTATTGGATATTATAATGCAGGATATTATTAATGTTGATATGGTTAAAGATCAGTTCTCGGGTCAGGTTGCATTCGACCTGTATCAGACATATGGTTTTCCGAAGGAATTAATTTTGGAAGAGCTCAAAGGTATTCCCATCAACGAAGCCGAATGGCAGCAGGCCGAATCAGCCCACAAAGATTTATCACGTAAAGGGGCCGAGCAGAAATTCGCCGGCGGTCTGGCTGATCACAGCGATCGGGTCGTGCGCATGCACACTGCCACGCACTTGTTGCATCAGGCACTGAATGATGTGCTGGGTGACCATGTGCAGCAGAAAGGCAGCAACATTACCGATGAACGGCTCCGGTTTGATTTTACTCATCCACAGAAAGTCACGCCCGAAGAACTGAAACAAGTCGAGCAGATCGTGAATGAAAAAATCCAAGCCGCGATTCCGGTTGAAAAGCGCATTATCAGCTTAGCCGAAGCGCGGGCTATGGGCGCGACCGGATTGTTTGGCGAAAAATACGGTGAGACCGTGTCGGTGTATTTGATTGGCGATTATTCAAAAGAGTTTTGCGGCGGACCGCACGTTACCAATACCAAAGACATTGGCCAGTTTAAGATTCAAAAAGAAGAAGCTAGCTCGGCCGGGATTCGGCGAATAAAGGCAACGGTGGAGTAATTGGGGGTTTACTAAACACAACATTACGCAAAAAGATGAATTGAAAAGTTGACATATTTGCGTTCGGGGACTATCTTGAATTTAAGCGCGGGGAGAGCAACCCCGTTTTTTATGCATACGCATCCCCAGTTTCGTCGACAGGCATTTGTTTATCGAACATTAGGTAACGAACGCCGATTGTTTATCCTTTTTCTATTGTTACAAAGGGGTCATAAAACAAGTGAGATAATCAGCGGTTTGGGAATTAAACCGTCTGCCACATCTCGTCACCTAATATTGCTACTGCGATCTGGATTTATTTTTGGGCGTAGGATAGGCAAAGAGGTGGAATTCAGCATCTCGAAAAATATCTCGATTGAAAATATCTTCAACATGAGCCATCTTTTCGCAAAAAGATGAATTTAAAAGTGAGTGAAAAGATAAAAGGCTCCGCGTTTTGATAACGAAGAGCCTACGATTGTCGCGGCTGACCGGGTTAGAGCCGGTAACCTCTTGGGTTGACCGCCCAAGGATCTGCATTGAATTATAGCCGCACAAACTGTGCGTAATGTGCGCCAAGCGGGGTTCGAACCCGCGATCCCTAGATTACTAGTCAAGTGCTCTGCCAGCTGAGCTATTGGCGCGACTGAGAGGTCACACATACTGACCGGTGCTGGCCTGGTCTTGCGACATCGGCCAGCCCGTCTCATCGGCACGCGACTGAAGAAGTTCAGTCGCTCTTTGGCCGCTTCGACCCAATGTGCTACCAACTGCTCCACTACGGCCTCCTAGCACACAAGATATCTTTTACCGCAATGCTTCAGAATCGTCAAGCGGGTTATCCACAATGCACGATAATCTAGCCATTTGTTGAATTAGAAAATATTACCTACTATCGATACTTGCTTGTGCATAACTGGCTTCACTTATAATTCGGAAAGATGTATACTACCAATAACGAAGAAGACGGGCTTCGGTACTTAGCCCGTTCTTTTTACAAATCCAAGGGTAGACAACAGAACGTCTGACGGGATCGTTCTTGGCCAGGTTATCCGACCTGATCGAACCCCGTGTTTTGTGTTGCCAAAAACCCGTTTCTAAGAAGGAGGTGATGTTAGTCAACCGAACTCTGTTCACGTCGCTCGTTCACACCCATGCGAATGAGCGGTACACCCGATACTCATTTCCCAGAAAGGGAGGCTTTGAAAAAGCCATGAGAATCTCAATGAAACTCTGGATGGTCCTGCCACTGGTACTGATCGCGCTGGTGGCGGGGTGCAGCAACACCGAGAGTCCGACCGAGGTGGTGACGAACATCAGTCCGATGGATAGCTTGATTACGCCTTTGCCACAGGCGGACTGTGGCTGGTGGCTTGGGCTGGGTCAGGCTGGTCGCAACAACAAGATCGTGGTGGAGGCGTTGTACTCTGTCGACCAGCAGATCTGGGATCAGAATGATCGCCTCACCCCCAATAATTGGGCGTGGTATCTCGAGGGAAGCCACAACTGTCACGTCCCGGGTGATTGGAACTACTGCGGTCGTGGAAACGGAATGGGTGGACAGTGCAAGTGGTTTGTTCAGGAGCTTCTCCGGCGAGCATCCGGTGGTGCCGTTACTCTCCCGGGCAACAACGTCTACGATTATCGTCCCTGGTTTCCGTACCGAAACAGAAACGACGGTATCTACAGCGCTCAGCCCGGAGAAGTCATGCAGTGGACTGGCGGCCCACACCACACGGCGGTTGTCGTTACGAACTTCCACGATGGAAGGTTTGAGGTGATTGATTCCAATGTGATCGGCAGCGAGCGAATCGCCAAGCACGTGATTTCCGTGACATCGGGTTACTGGAGTGGCGGCGATCTCAAGTTCTACGTGATCAATCGCTGTCTCTAGTGTCGGTAATGGGGAGGCAAGAAAACCAATCTTGCTTCCCCCTATCTATTTTTTAATCTATAATATAATTGATAAATAACGATTCTGTAATATATGAAAAAGTACATATATCTATTGATAGTAGTCGTGGTGGCATTTATTTCGGGAGCATTCATATTATACTCTTCGCTTGTGAAGCATAATAACCCAACAGAAGCGGGTGTAAGTATAAATAGCCAAAATCTTACAACTTGGAAGAACTACGCATCACCCGAGTGGGGTGTATCATTTCGGGTTCCTGAATCATGGTACTATAGACTCGGTTCTTGTCCAAAAGACTGTTCTCCTACTTCGTTTGTTACTTCGGAAGATTTTAGACCCGAGTTCTATACATATTATGGTATGAGGGAAGCAAAAGTCGAGTCATTCACTACGCACGATCCAGAATTATATAAACAACCTTTTTCAACCAGCGACAACCGCTTGTCTTTTGACATCTCATATCTTCAAAAAGCGCCCGAATTTGATCCGGCGCGGGATCTAAAGCAACTCACTTTACATTTTGGAAAGAAACTAGAGGATATATCGTTATCACCAGAACCCAACTTTATTATTGGTAACGTTAAAGGGTGGGAATTTCTTGAAGACAGCACGCAGAATCCGGTCACAAGTGTTCGTATGTATGGTAAAACGTATATTATCGAACGGGAACGAATAATATACAAACTACTGTTTTTAACAGCTACCGAGGAATTCTATCGACAATACGAACCAACCATCAATCGTATTCTCAACTCGGTGCAGATTTCAGATATAGAGATTAGTCCAAACACAAACTCATATTCACTTCCAAATGAGTTTTCATTGGCCTACCCGATGGGCTGGTTACAAAACAATATTGATAATCAATTGAACGCAATACCGAACGCCGGGCCAATGAATGGCGTGGAGCTATTACCTGCCGAACCAGTTGGTGCTACCTCTACATCATTTCAAGCTTACCAATACACATACACTCGGTCCGAAAGCCTAACCGCCATTGCTGGTCTTCTACCCGATATTACAACGGCCGATATTCCGCACACAATAAATGACATTGTGATTCAAAATATTCCCGCGGTGCATGTGGTGATTGATGGCCAAAGCGCATCCGAATCATTTTATAAATCTGAATACTACTTATTGCGAACCAGCGCTGATAATGTGTTGCAATTGTCAATACTTTATCCGATCATCTCGGACTATAATTTGTATCACACTCACATGGATACAATTGTCGATTCCTTAAGATTGTTATAAGCAATGAAACATCACCAACTTATTAGGTTGATTGGAGCACTAACTGTAATAGTGTTCACTGCCGGTTGTTCCAAGGTAAACAATAATACAAACACAACCAGTAATAGTAATAACCCAGCAACAAATACAAACATTATTAGCAATGTGTCGACTGCCGATTGGCAGACTACATCTTTTTCACAAGAAGGGTTATCATATTCATTTAGAGTGCCCAAAGATTGGGAGCTATCGCAACCCGGCTACCCCTGGGATGAAAACCCAGACCTATTAAGACTAGAGGACGAACCAACCACGATTATTCATAGTCCAAGCTATAATACCAGCTTTGAAATTATTTCAACGGAAGATTACTTAGGTATGAGCATAGATATATTCGTAAAATATTACAATAACTCTACTCTATTTGATGAGTGGTACACCGAGCATCGCAATGAGTTTTTTCTTCCGGCTAGCGGTCAATTAGCTAGAGAGGATACGATAACCATCAACGAAAGACAAGTGAAATATGCCGAGTTTAATGAAACGCGCATCCAGGATCCAATTAATAATACCGGCACATCGGCTACTAGAAAGGAACTGTATATTCCACTTACAAACAAAGTTTTGAAATTGGACATTAGTTCAGACACTTGGCTGATGGATCATTTTCAGGGTACGGTTGATGAAATAATAAATTCTATTCAGGTGGAATAATAAATAATATTCAATTGACCAATGGAAAAAGTCACCTGTCTCGAAGTTGGCCGGGTCCGAAATATTCCAAAACTACAGACAGTCATGCGGGCCACACAAAAAAGATACAATCGGTTCTTTGGCAAACGCCTGAACATGCCGATTATTATCATGCCGACATCACGACGCCAGATTGATCAAATAACCGGTCGTAAGTCGGCGGCTTGGTCGGTTGGTTGGATAAGTCCGGGTGTAATCTATATACTCAGTCCTGAGAAATACACGGTGGAATCAAGCCACAATCAGAAGTCAGATTTTTGGAAAACGCTCGTACACGAATACGCTCATATTTACATTCGCAATATCGGGGGATATAACGTGCCACGTTGGTTGAATGAGGGACTGGCCTGTTGGCTGGCGAAACAGCCTAAGAGTAAACCAACCATTGATGAGGCGTTCGAGGTGTTGATTCCATATAAAGCGTATTCCAGTCTAGTTTACAAAGTCGGTACGTTTTGGGTTAAACGATTGATAGAAAAATATGGTCAGAAGAAGATTGCGACGCTGATTAGCTTAATGGGAGAAAAGATGGATCGGGATGTATTCAAAGTGGCATTTCGGAAAACATACGGACTGACTTGGAAAAAGGCGACGTTAAAGAAACTATACAAGTAGCGCCGTCGCGACGGCGGGGGATAAGTGGCATTGACATGTCGTTGATTTAGCGTATGCTGATATCAAGAAAGAGACGGGCTTTCCCCCGTGTTGAATTACACGGGAGCGAACTCGGCTCTTTTTATGTAATAGCGCCATTATGAAAACGTCTACCGCTTTAGATGTTTAAATTCTGGCGTTCACGAAACCTTCAATCTCGAGGTGTTTTATGAAAGATGGTCTGGGCCAGACGAATTTCTGGACCCAGAATGTCCCATACGACGTTCACCGAAGCGCGCAGCGCGTTCTGGCCAAGTCGGGACTTCTGGATCCCGCGAAGATCACGTCCAATCACGGCAACAACCTCGGTTCGTGCAACTGCGGCGGCGACTGCAACACCGAGTGCGGTGGCTGCAACGGGGATTAGTCCCCAAAGCACGAAGAACGAGCGGGGTAGATGCGGCTACCCCTAGTTTTTTCTAAGAACCTTGACATATGGTCTTACGCCAAAGGAGTAATCGAGATGAGAGGCGCATTTGGTTTACAGTGGCATCTGACGAACAGATGCGATCAGCGATGCCGCCATTGCTATATCTGGAGGAAACAGAATCTTGTCGGTGTTGAGCTGGAGCCAGAATTGGAACAGTGTTACAGAATCGCTGACGATTTCATCAGCTTCTGCCGTTCTATCGAGTGCAACCCGGTTGTTACAGTTACTGGCGGTGACCCAATGCTATACCCACATTTCTGGGAGGTTATGGAGAATCTTCATACCCAAGGCATACCTTCTGTAGTTTTGGGCAACCCCTACCACCTGACCCTGGATAAGTTGTTGCGTATGAAGGGGCTGGGAGTAACCAGCTTCCAACTTTCTCTAGATGGAATGGAGCAGATGCACGACTACTTTCGTAAGAAGGGTTCATTCCGAGCGACACTGGAGGCTATCAAGCTGATCAATGAATCGGGTATTCGCAGCATGATTATGTCCACTGTTTCGATGGCCAACTACCGAGAAATGGAAGACGTGGTTAGAACATGCGTCCAGCACGGTGTCGGTAATTACGCCTTTGCTCGGTATTGCCCAACTCACGGCGACCAAGACCAGAACATACCGCCCCAAGAATACCGGAAGTTCTTAGAGAGAATGTGGGCGGTGTACCAGGAGCTGGCTGAAGGACCGACCAACTTCTCTCTCAAGGATCATCTGTTCACGGCGCTGCTCTACGAAAAAGGATTGTTTCAGCCGACCGGAACACCGGGTGTAGTGTATGAGGGTTGCAACTGTGCAGTTCGGCACATCACTCTTCTCGCCAATGGTCAGGTTTACGCTTGCCGACGCTTCGAAAGCCTCTTGGGGAGTATCTACGAAAAGTCGTTTCGGGAGCTATTCCTCGGTGATGCCTGCGCGAAATACCGTCAATTCGGTAAAATGGAAGGCTGTGCCGATTGCGTGTTACTGGGCTACTGCCGCGGTTGCCATGCTGTTTCGGCTGGAATGACAGGCGACTTCTTTTCCAAGGATCCTCAGTGTTGGCGATGTGCTTAGGTACAACGACGGCGTTTATGCAAATTGTGCGAAAACGCCGTCTTTTATATAATTAAGTAACTATCCAACAAATATGAATAATCCAACTGAATCATGTAATCCGTTATTAAATTCATTTTGGCAAAAATTAGTTCCAAAAACGTGGTATTTAGACTTGGGTGCTGGTTTTGGCCGCGACGCATTATTTATGGCCCGGCATGGTTTTCAAGTTGTGGCAGTGGAAAAATCACCAGAAAAGGTTGAGCGTATCAGACAAATGCCAAGCTTTAACGAGTTGGCGATCGAACTTTATAGCATGCGGGCGGAGGATTTTGAATTAAAGAAAAATAAATACTCGGTAATTAACGCCAACAACGTACTACAGTTTATCGAGAAGGCAAAAGCGATCGAGCTTATTGAGCGGATGAAAGACAACCTAATCATCGGCGGATACTTACTCATTTCATGTTTTACTGTTTACGATCCGTCATACGAAAAGTTTAAAGAAAGGTGTTATTTCAAAGATGGTGAGTTGCGTATATATTTTGACGGTTGGGAAATTCTGCATTACGAAGAGGGGATAATCGATGATCGGGGGCATCCTGGTATGGAGCTGCCACATAAACACGGAATTGTTAAAATGGTAGCTCATAAAAAGTAATAGCGGTATCTCGGGTGATATTTGACACCCCGCCACAATCATTGTAGAATAAAGACACCAATAGCAGGGAGGTGTCTTTTTTCGGCGCAGACATTAGCGCCGGGTTGAAAAAGTACATCCAACCTGTCATGGGGAGGGGCTTGCTCGACAAAACACGCTTATCCGGTCACTCAACACCATAAGCCAATCCAGTGAAACACAACCTCAAAACACCCATCGGGTTACGACCCGCAATCGCGGCACCTGAATCAGCCACATTCGGGAGTGCGGTTAACGCTCGAAATTTATCCCCACACCAAAGCATCGCAGAGGAAGAAAGTAGAGTAGAATGTCAGAACTTAGAAAATATTAGCCCCACAGCGCCAATAAAAAACAGTTTGGTGTGGGGGAATAATGACTCAATAGGGCTAAACGGCCTTGTTTTTGTTTATTTATGCAATTGAATCCTGCTATATATACAAATTTGCAGGTTCAGATTACTGAACTTCTTTCTTTTGTTTGTTTTATTGTTCTTTTAGTAGTGGGGATACTTGTGTTGGGAAAAAGTAAAAGACGAAAGTCGTTTGTTTATTTCGGCTTGCTTACATTATCGTTATCCATTTGGACATTAACTAATTTTATAGCCGATATTACGGGTGATATAGATACCGCGACGCTTTGGACAAAGTTAACTTTCTTTGGGCCTGCTTTCTCCCCAACTTTGTTTTTACTCTTTTCTTATTCTTTTCTAAAAATACAGAGCGGTTTATCGAAAAAGGTGGTTGCGTTGCTGTTTCTCCCGTCGGTTGTTATAACTGCTTTGTTGCCATTCGGGTTCAATGTTAAAAGCATAGAATATGTCGCGAATAGAGGTTATACGACCAATGTTGGGCCATTATACATTTGGTATGCCGGGTACTTAATTGTATTTGCAATTATAGGATTACGTAGGCTCATTTTACTCTACAATTCGACTAAATCAAGAATAATTAAAATTCAGCTAAGACTAATATTCCTCGGCGTGGCATCGACAACGATGTTTTCGCTACTTTTTAATCTGGTATTGCCATCATTTGGTGATAAAAATAACTACTATTTAGGCGTGGTCGGCGCCACAATATTTACAGTGCTTGTATCATATGCAATTCTGCGTTATCGATTCATGAATATCAAGATAATTTTGCGTAAAGGCGCGGTTCAGGCGATTGTAATGGCTATCCAGCTGATTGTTTACGGCCATCTTATAATATTCGCAAACAATGTTCTAGTGGATACATATCATTGGACTACAGTAATTGCCAATTTTATCTCTGTCTTTGTAATTGCGCTGACATTTGTTCCGGTTCGTAAGTGGTTATTAATATTGGTTAATTCAATTTTCTTTTCCAAGACACCGAGCACAAAAGCCATTATCCAGGAAGTCCGAGAGAAAATATCCGGTTCGGTGGAATTAGATAAACTATTTAGCAGCCTGACCGCGGAAATAGAAAAAGTGGTGGCCGTAAAGGAGATAAAGTACTTTATCGTTAACAAGCGAGCGCGAGTATTCGATCGGGTTGGCGGTGGCCAGACAATGCCACCAGAAGCATCTCTTCCGCAGTGGTTCAAAGATTCTCAAAATATTATCGTACGCGATGAGATACCATACCTGGTTCAGGAATTACCAATTGTCAATCAGCCATTACTTGAGCGTTGTCAAAAAGAGTTGGAAGAGGCGCACTCCGAAATGGCCATACCGTTTGGAACAAAGAATAACCTACTTGGGCTTGCACTTCTGGGAGAAAAAGTAAATATGGAATCATATACTAAAGAGGAAATTGATCTATTGCAGGCCGTGGGTCGTGAGGCAACCTACGCGCTCGACGGAGCGATATTATATAAAGAAGCCTTAGAACGGATTGGGATAACGACGTAATATGACCGCAGAAACTCACAGTATAATTCTATTAATTCTCGCGGGATTGGAGTTTTTGTTGATGTTTTATTTACTCTCAACGAGGTCAAGGGGCGCTGTGGTATATTCTTATAGTGCGTTTATTTTCTTCGTGGGTATTTGGGTAATGTCAACAGGATTGTTTGGGTTGCTTAAGGATGAAGCGACGGGAGTATTTTGGTCAAGAATGGCTAACTACGCCGCGATAATGATAATGGTCGTGTTTGTATATTTTGCATACGCCTATCCGTATTTTTTGATGCGATTTTCAAGAGCGTATAAATATTTTTTAACCGCAATAGCCGCCATCTTCTTAGCCCTTAACTTCTTCACAGAACATTTAACTAAAAGTGTAGTTATAAGCGACCAGATAAATCGGGAAACTTTCGGTGATCTATTCTGGTTGTATGTTGCGGTTTTAATTGCACTATATGTCTGGGCAATATATAAAATCATTTCAAAATATCGACTCGCCGAAGGCACGCATAAGAATAATTTGTTGATATTATTGATTGGATTTGTTGGATCGGGAGTAATTGGGATATTTTTCAATGCCGTAATGCCCCTGTTCGGTGGTACCCAGAGCTACTTTATCGGTACCGAGGCTACTGTGATATGGTTAAGTGTGACGACATATATAGTGTTTAAGAAATAATATGGCCATCCAGAACTACATTTTAATTGTTGAGTCAGCGTTACTGCTCGTTTTGAGCTTGTATGTATTATTGCGGAATCCAGGGAATGCGATTAATAGATCGTTTGCTGTGTTTACATTTGGAGCAAGTGTTTGGGTTTTTAGCAATGCAACGGATTATGTTGCTGTTTCTACATTTCTTCTAAAACTTACTTACATTGGTGCAATATTGATTGCTGCTGGATTGTTATATTTTTCAATCTACTTCCCGTTCCAACAACTCAGACTAAGTAGAATCATACATACCTTCATTACACTTCCGGGCATACTTCTATCTTTGCTTCTCATTTTTACACCACTGTTTATTGATCATATTACCGGCGATGGAAAAAGTGCAGTGTTTGGTCCGATTTACCATGTCTTTAACGTGTATTTTATAATTTACTGGATTATTGGAGCGACATTCTTCATCAAAAAATATCGAATCGCGGACGGCTTGCATCGTTGGCAGCTTAAAATGATTTTCTGGGCAATGATATTTTCGTTAGTTGCCGGAATTATTACTAATCTAATACTGCCGTGGGTTTTCGATATTTGGACGTTTGGTTGGGTGGGGCCCATGTTTTCAATAATATATTTTGGTTTCACGGCATATATATTATTTAAAAAAGACGTGGCATAATGCAGATACACGGATACATCTTATTGGGGGTTATCATACTTGAAGCATTGCTCGGTAGATATGTTTACTATCGGGATAGAAAGAATCCAGTCAATATTGCGTTTTCACTGCTAGTGTTATGTATATTGATTTGGGTGGCGATCAACGCGAAACTGGCGCTAACAATAGTAGCGGATGATATTGCCTGGTATCGGTCGGCCTATTTCACGGGTTTATTAATAGGTGCTAGCCAGCTGTATTTTGTTTGGGTATTCCCATATCGTACATTTGTGATCTCCAGGAAGAAAGCCGCCATACTGCTTTTGCCTGTGGTTGTGTTTATTCACTTTATTTTTTTCACCCGTTTTATTATTAGTGGTATACAGAATGTTGGCGTTACGGCTAGGGGTGAGTTTGGAAATGGGTTTTATGTATATCTCATAATATTTGCATGTTATTTTATCGTGGGCTTTTATTCATTATTAAAGAAGTATATACATTCGGATGGCATACACAGGTGGCAACTTAAGTATATTTTTATTAGCATATTGATACCATTCTTGATTAATATTTTGTTAGATATGGTTCTACCAGCTCTACATGTTACGCGAATGCCCTGGATGGAATATTTTGGTGCGGAAAGCTCGGTGATTTGGTTGGGGTTTACGAGTTATGTGTTATTTAAAAAGTAGAAAGATCGCAAATACGAATTATAGCGGGTTGAAATTATAATATACCATGAAGTCAGAATGCAGATTATAAAAAAGTTGTTGAGTTA
The DNA here is from genome assembly GCA_041661625.1 of Patescibacteria group bacterium. Taxonomy (NCBI): domain Bacteria; species Patescibacteria group bacterium. The sequence goes on from JBAZUB010000003.1 coordinate 152,227, forward strand.
TATAGAGTTTGTGATATTCATTAGAACCTTTTCTCATAGGTTTAGTTTTTATACAACCACTGATACAAAGGAGTTAGACGAGATATATCAACTAAGATACCAGGTGTACTGTGTAGAATGTGAATATATTAGTAAAGAGTTACATCCCGATAAGAGAGAACACGATGAATATGATGATAATTCAACACATTTTATACTAAGGGATCAAAGAGATAATATTGCCGCCACGGTTCGATTAATACATGATTCAAGTTTACGGTTTCCACTTGAGAAACATTTTAATTCAGAGTTCAATGTTTCTGAACCGGAAAGAAATAAAATAGTAGAAATTTCAAGACTAATTGTCGCTAGTAGGTATAGAAAAAAGTTTTTACTATTGGCGTTAATGAAGGGTATTTTTGCATACACAAAATTTAATAATCTAAATTATGTATATTGTGTACTTGACGAAAGGTTGTATAAAGTTCTTACCAAAATGGGGTTCCCACTTAGAAGGATTGGGCCATCGGCTGCGTATCAGGGATTGACCACGCCGTATATTATGGAAATCGGGGATATGTTAGAAAACCTAAGATCCGTTAATAATGTATTATTTGAATATCTGACTAGTGGTATAATGCAGTATAATAATAAGGAAAACCATTACACAATTAGCTAAAATGCACAACTCAAGCGAATATTATTCAGAACTCGTTAGTCGTAATAAAGTATTTATAGATTACAAATTACAACGAGATATTGTTAAAACTCGTTTAGCATTTGCGGGATGCGGTTTAGGGAGTAATGTTGCACTTATGAGTGCGCGCGTTGGGTTTACAAAATTTGTGTTGATGGATGGTGATGATGTCTCAATATCAAATTTAAATAGGCAGACCTTTGAAATAAAAGACGTAGGTAAAAATAAAGCCCTTTGTTTGAAAAAACAGATATTAAATGTTAACCGTAATTGCGAAGTTAAGACTCGTACAAAATATATTAATAATAAAGATGTTGATCTGGTTATAAACAATTCAGATATAATAATAAACACAATTGACTTTGGTGATACGTTTATTAAATTAACCACGGAGGCCACTGTTAGCAATAAAATAGTCATCCTGCCGTTTAACGTTGGTTATGGAGTAGTCATTGTTGTTTTAGATAAAACATCTGATTCTATATCTTCAGTAATTAAAGAAAATCATAACATTGTCACAAATGGTGATTTATATCGTCATTTATTAAGCAATATCAACTATTGCGCACCAAAGTATATATCACAGAATATTGATAAGATATTTGATGTGATAAGAAGATTTAAATACTCACCACAGCTTGCCATTGCATCCTCGCTTAATGCAGCTGCAATAAACACAGTAATATTGAAAATTATTAAAGGTGATCAAGTTAAAAAATTGCCTGGAATAATATACTTTGACCTTAACGATGTAGTTCAATGTTAGACGAGAGTATAGACATATCGACCATAGTGACATACATAGTAATAGTGTTGGGTATAGTTATTGGTATCGCAACTATTAGGAGTTCAAAAAGAAACAATACACGTACCATATTCGGGTTGTTGGTCTTTGCTATAGATATTTGGGTTTTATTTACACATCTCGTCGATCATGCAAGCAATAACAACTTTGCGCTACTACTTAGCAAAATGGTCTTTGTGGGCGCCATTACTATGCCCGCGCTACTGTTGAATTTCAGCTTGATCTTTCCTATTAGACGTAAAGTTAGACAAAAAACTAAATTATTAATCTATTTACCAACACTAATTTTGTTGATACTGCTGCCAACAAAATTAATTGTTAATTATACGACCATTAAACCGTGGGGTTCGGAATTTACGTATGGAATAGTTTATTATTTTTGGATAATATACTTCAGCTCATACATTTTAGCAGCTCTGTATTTATTAATTAGAAATTACAAAAGTCGTACTGGTATTGAAAAGCAACAAATTAGATACTTGTTTTTAGGCCTTATAATATCATCATTACTGGGTACGATAACTAATATATTATTACCATTATTTAGTATACAGGAATATAGTTCAATAGGCATACAAAGCATTTTTATATTCCTGGGTTTTACAGCATATGCAATTATCAAACACAGATTGCTTGATATTCGGGTTATCATTTCAAGATCAATAATATATTTTCTTCTTATCGTATTCGTAACATTAGCGTTCACATCTGTTACTATTGTGTTTGGACAGCTCATACAAAAAGCTGGTGGGTCAAACACACTCTCAACAGTTGTTGTCGCCCTCATCATCGTCTTCGGCTTTGATCCATTGAAAAAAGCCCTGGGTCGGATCACCGACGCCGTGTTCTTCAAAGACAGCATTGATTACACTGGAGCGATCCAGCAATTGTCTGAAATCATCAGTTTGAAAATAGAGCCCCAAGACTTAATGGATTCGGTTTCGGGAAAATTAGTCGAACTGCTAAAGATCAAGGACGCGCACATCCTGCTAAAGGACAAAAACAGCACGCTGTATCTGCCTCTAGTCGCGAGCGGTGATGGGCACGATAAGCTCCGCCTCGATGCCAAAGGTTTAACCGCCGCTTATCTCCAGACCACCAAAAAGACCGTGGTGGTCGAAGAGCTCGAACGCAAGATTTCCGATACTTCGAATGAGCAAGAGCGCTCGACGCTGGAACGTTCCCACGCCGAGCTGGAATCAATCGGTGCGGCGGTAGTGGCGCCGATTATTGTCGATGAAGAGGTAACCGGATTGATGGTGTTGGGCCAGAAGCGTTCCGGCGATGTGTACAGCAATCACGACATCCAGCTGCTCCGCGTACTTGGTCCGCAGATGGGGTCAGCGATTGAAAAATCCAAACTGTACGATGAAGTGAAAGCATTTAGCGATAAAATGAAAGTCGAAGTCGAGCGCGCCACTGACGATCTCAAGCTGGCTAATATCGAGTTGAAAAATCGTAACGTGTACCTGTCGTCATTGCAGCATATTACTAATCTAATTAATCGTTCGCTGAATTTCAAGAATGTCACCCAGATGATCGTAGACGGCGTGGCCAGCGAGCTGGGATATATTGGCGGCGTGATCATGTTGCGCGAGGGCGACCGGTCATATCCGGGAGCGATCACCTCGACCCGATTGACCCGAGCCGCCTTGAAATTATTGCCTAAGCCGATCACCGAATACAGTGGCAGTATGACCGATAAAGATTTGGCGACCGAGGCCATGCGTACGGGCGTGATGCAGATATCCGATAAAATTGCCGATTTTCTCAATCCGCCGTTGCCAAAACCAATCTGCGGGGCGATCCAAAAGCTAGTCAACGCTAAGACGATCATCGCCATGCCGATCCGGATCGAGGAAGAGGTTATCGGCGTGATCGTATATCTCATTCAAAAAAGCAAAACTGAAATTTCCGAGGACGAAGTCCAAATGATGGAAGCTCTGGCTGACCAGATGGGCATCGTCACCCGCAACGTCCGGTTGGTCGAGCAGATGAGCGACGCCAACAAGCAGCTGGAATCAGCTAATTCCCACTTGAAACAACTTGATACCGCCAAGAACGAGTTTATCTCCATTGCCTCGCATCAACTGCGCACGCCGTTAACCGGCATCAAGGGCTATCTGTCCATGATCGTGGGCGGAGATTACGGCAAGGTGCCGAAGGCGCTCAATGAACTGATGGTTCAGCTGTTGGAACAATCCGAGCGGATGATCCGCCTGGTTAATATGTTCCTGAATGTCTCAAAGATTGAAGCCGGCCGGTTTACCCTGACCAAGAAGCCGACTCAAATGGAAGATCTGATCAATTCCGAAATCGCCGAGTTAATCAAAGTCGCCGATGAAAAAGGGCTCAAGGTGGAATTCAAAGAACCCAAAAAAGTTCTGCCACCGGTGATGGTTGATGCCGACAAACTGAAAGATGTGATACTCAACCTGGTGGATAATGCCATCAAATACACCGAAAAAGGCAAGATCACCGTCACCGCCGAACAGACCGATGGTCATGTGAAAGTAGCCATCAAAGACACCGGTCGGGGGATTCCCAAAGAAGACGTGGATCGACTGTTCTCGAAGTTTGTGCGCGGTGAAAACATCGCCCAGGTTCAGCCCGACGGTTCCGGTTTGGGTCTGTATATCGCGAAAAGAATTGTCGACTCGCACGGCGGGAAAATCTGGGTGGAGAGCGATGGTCTAGGGAAAGGTAGTTCGTTCATCTTCCAGATTCCAATCGAAGCGGCCCAAACCGGATCGATGCCGGTGCAGGCGGAGAGTTAAAAATCAAGATAACACATAATCCGATCTCTAAGTTTACTGGAAATAATGCCTAGTTATCAAATAGTCTGATTGGCTGGCTGTATGTCCTTAGCCAGTCTTGCTTCTCTTCCGCAATATTCGGCTGATTATTCCAAAGCCTCCACTTTTCGGAGAATGCTTCGTTTGCCTTGGCAAGTAGTTGGCACAAATTGTTCAATCCGTTAATATATCCATCCGGGTTCTGGATGATCTCTCTCACAAATAACTCTATGATTTGTTGGCGCTTCCCATTTATTTCAATAAAAAGATCACGAAGCTCAGCATTGCCGGGGTATTCGTTGGAATGGAACAGTGACGGGTAGTTAAAGAAATTTTTAATTTCGGGCTGATTCATGACAGCCGCCGTCAGCGCCTCTTTCACGAAATGATAGGTTGGCTTATTTAGAATGTGGCCGGTTTTTTCGGTCATCATTTCGTACTGCTCCGAGAAAATGAAATGCGATATCTCATGTACTCCGATAGCGAGAAATGAATAGTTCGTATGCGGTCGTCCCGCGATATCCATTGCGATGGAAAAATAAAACAGATTATTTTCTAGTGGGCTAAAGGGAAGAAATGTCGGAACGGAGACGTAAGAACGATTTTCTAGCTGGGGAAAATTCATAATTTGCGCTAGAGCGGCGAAGACGGATTCGGATTCTGAAAACTCCTTCTTTGCCAGCGAAACGATAGTTTGGAGCTGAACCGTAAATCGCTTGTACATACTGAATATCTCGCTGCGAACAACAGTGAGAAGAGACCCTTCTCCATTCTCGATGCGGTTGCGGAGCGAGGGATAAAATTGAAGTATGCGCAGACGTTTCGCGCGATATTGTTCGTTCGTAAGGAAAAACACGAAACGGTCAATATCTTTTTCGGCATCAATGGTGATTGTGATGATGGGGCTTGACATTTTTGTTCGAATTTACTAATCTTAAGCCATTCAATTGTCGTTTGACAACACGAGTTTGACAACACGAGCAGGAAAAGGAGGATAGCGTGTATAAGAATCTATTAGCCCCTCTCTCTGTCCAGGTCGAGATTACGGAAGCATGTCCGAACCAATGCATTCATTGCTATAACTACTGGCGCCATGATGATGAGGCGTGCGATGGCTGCGCCATCATGCAGCCTGGCCAAGTGGATTATATCATGGATGAATTAGAGCGCTCAAGGGTGTTTGAGGTCATCATCACGGGCGGTGAGCCGCTACTGAATAAGCGAGCGCTGTACCGGATGCTCGATCGGATCGAGCGCTTACCCTTGCTCCGTGCCTCCATCAACACAAGCCTCATTGGTCTGACCGGATCTGACGTTGAACGCTTGGGAAGATACAGTCATCTGGTCAGCATTCTAACCTCCATGATGGGGCCGACAGCCGATATCCATGACATGGTGGCCAGCCGGAAAGGCGCTTTCAAGAAGACCGTACACGGTATCGAACTACTAGTCCAGGCTGGTCTGGCGGTGTCGGCGAACATGGTTGTTTCCCGTCTCAATCGCGAATACATCCTAGAGACCGCGGAGTTGTGCAAGGGTCTGGGCGTGAAAATGTTCAACGCGACTCGAGCCGCGTCTCCGTTGAATTGCCCGGATTTTAGTCCTTACGCTCTGGATCTTCAGGAGTTTCGTACGTACCTGACGGATCTCGGTGCAGCTGGACGCGCGAGTAACATACCGGTCGGGGTTCTCACAGTCTACCCCATGTGTGGGGTTAGGGACATCAACGCGCACTCAATGACGTTCGGGCGGCGCTGTTCAGCTGGTGTCTCGGTGGCAGCGATTTCTGCAACTGGCGAATTTCGTCCCTGTACCCACGTCCAGGAGAGTGCAGGCAATATCTTTTCAGAACCATTAACCATACTCTGGGGTCGATTGCTTCCTTGGCGGGATGGTTCTTTGATTCCGTCTACGTGCAAAACGTGCCGAGCTCTGCCTCTCTGCGGCGGTGGATGTCGGGCTGATTCCCTGGTAGTGAATGGATCGTTACGCGCCGAAGACCCGTTGATGCAACTAGAGGACGTTGAAGCCGCGATTGCTGGGTACCGGCTCGAGCAGCAGAAACGTAGGCGGGAGGTTGTGATCCCGTCGATCCTTCGTCTAAATCCGGAACTGCGCTGGCGTCGAGAGCCAATCGGCTCAGTCTGGTTTCTTAGGCGCTGCATCGGGATCTTCGATTCCGCGACGACAGGTTTTCTAGAAGGTCTGGTCGGTAAGGATCTCTCCCAGACCGATTTGAAGGGGACAATTTCACCCCAGTTCCTAATAGGCCTCGTCGAGAGGCGGATCCTCATCGCCGGTGAAGGTTCGTCCGCTTAACGTTTGGCCTCCACAAAACAGTCCTACCACGGCAGAAAGGAGTATGCCATGAGTGCGTCTGTCACGTACCAGTTCGGTTCGTTGCTCGACAGCAATGCCTTGACCGAGCGTCAGCGCGAACTGGTCAGCGGAAGTGTCGACAGTTCTCCCAGTTGCGACTGCGACCCGTGCGATTGCGATGCGAGTGACTGCACCTGCAATTGCAACGGGTAGTATCGCCAGCGTCTTTGAGTAGACACTAAGCGCATATTGCGCATTCAGGGTTGGCGGCCTAAGGAGTGTTGATATATGCCTAGAGGCACCAATTGACGCCCCTATTTTATTTCTTTCGAAAAAATCTGTTAAAGCTAAGTTGCAAATTGATTAACGTGATAGTGTATTATTGTGGAGAGCGAGGGATTAGGGAAAGGGAGCTCGTTTATCTTCCAAATCCCGATAGAGGCATCGGAAACCGGTTCGCTGCCAGTGCAGGCGGAGAGTTAGAAATTCAATATAAACTTTCAATGCAATATATCCAAATTGTTATGTTTTAGAATATTTCGCGATTGTGCATAACCAGACATTGCTTTTTATCTGGCAAGGTGTACAATAGCAGTAACGAAGAAGACGGGCTTCGGTATTTAGCCCGTTCTTTTTATATCTAGTTAAACCAGTGCCAAAGCGTAGGTTTAGAAGTCCCAGTAGCTGGAGGTAGCAATGCAACGTTTATCTGGCCCGATTGATGTTCAGCTTGAACTGACCGAGAACTGCAACTTCAGATGCCGTCATTGTTACAACTTTTGGCGGTACTGCCAAACAAGCTCCAAAGACGAGCTAAACACTGCCCAAGTCCTGAATGTGATCGCCACGTTGCACGATCATGGTGTCAGCGTCATAACTCTTACTGGTGGTGAACCACTATTGAGACCAAGTGTCTTATTTACCGCCCTGATGGAAGCCAAAAGGCTAGGAATGGAGGTTGGTCTTAACACTAACGCGGCCCTTGTCACATCCACCATCGCCAGCCGGTTGAAAAGCGAGGGGCTCGACCACGTACTTTGCTCAATCCTTGGTCGAGAAGAGACACACAACCATATCACTGGTGCAAAGGATGGATACTCCCAAACCATCGGGGGGATTGAATATCTAGTCCAGGCCGGTCTGTCGGTGGCGGCCAACATGGTTGTCTCAACACTCAATCGTGGTGAGGTGATCGAAGTTGGCAGGATCGTAAGTGGTCTGGGAGTTAGCACATTCTGTGCCACTCCCATGGTTCCATCACATGAATCGAACCGCTGCTATGTTCTCAGCTCCAGTGAATGCAAGCAAGCACTGAAAGACTTACTGGTGGTTGGTGAAACGTTCAGTGTTAACGTGGACACGTTGGAGCCGATCGCCCGGTGTCTGTTCGATGAAGCGGAGGAGGATGAATTCATTTCCTTTTTCGGAAATCTGATTTGCTCAGCGGCAGTATCGTCCTGCGCCATTTCATCCACTGGGATGGTTCAACCGTGCATTCACGCTGATAAGTCCTTTGGCAACATGCTGCAGGAAAACCTGGCTGACATTTGGACCAGGATGGCGCCGTGGACAGAGGAGTCCATGCTGCCAGTTGAGTGTATTGCGTGCGAGGCCACGGCGATTTGCGAAAACGGCTGTCGTATGTCGTCAAAAGCGCTACACGGTTGCTACAATGGTAAAGACATGTACATGTCGGAGCCGATACGCGATCGGACTAGGATCGCCAAGCTCCCTGTCAGGAAAAAGCTGGACGGTAGTGTCGCGGCCGAAGATAGAGTTAGGGTGAACCCGTTAGCGAGGTTTCGGCAGGAAAGTTTCGGCGGGATCGTCTACGTCGGTACGAATGTCGAATTCCTAACGCCTGTGGGTTTCCACGTCGTTCAGTCAATGCGCCAGAAAGGAACCTTCTCGCCTGCTGAGTTGGCGCCAGAGGTTGGCCTGACGAACGACGACGTGGTCGCGATCGTATCGCGACTACTGGGCAACAAGGCCATTCTCCCGGTGTAGAGGAGGTGATGAATCTATGTACACCGCAGTGAATCAGTTCTTCGTCAAACCCGCCGAGGTCATCAACCGCTCGTCGAAGTCCGTCGAGCACTTTGACCCTGTCGGACGCGTTTCCAGCGGCGGCTGCAATTGCGTGAACTGTCGCTCCTGCGACAACAAGTGCAACAAGTAGCCTAGGTCTGGGCAAGAGGTCATCTGTATCCTCTTGCCCATTTTATTTTAAACTGTTATATCTATAGTGAGGTTATATGAAAATTCACATTGATTACAAAGGCAAGGATTATCAAGCATTAGCCAAAATGGCCTCTCTTGCGTATGCGGAAGTAGCCAAATATTTTGATAAAAACCCGAAGTCTCTTGATATACGTATCCACAAAACCAGACAAGGGTTTGAGGAGAAACTGCAGAGGAAAACCCAGCCATGGGAGGTAGCCAACGCCGCGTATTCCGGCAGTATCGATATTTTGCACCCAAACGCTTTAGCCAAGGAAAGCACCCACGATAAGGAGGATTTTAAACCGTTGTTGAAACATGAGATAGCACATCTTTTCCTTGACATACTCTCTCGTGGTTATAGGATGCCAAAATGGCTGGATGAAGGATTCTCTTCGTATGTCGCGGGATTCAACGTTAGCAAAGATTTGATTTGTGTTGAAGAAAACTTTTGCAAAGTGCTGGGTACTCCCAAAGGTTGGGACGAACACGCCAACTACTATGCCTACAATACGGCACAAATGTTCGTTAGGTTTTTGATCAAAGAGTACTCGATTAAAAAGGTTACAAAGCTGATCTCATCATTAGAGAAAAATTATTACTACGGCGATTTTGATGGTTTGTTTACGAATATATTCGGTCAGAATATAGATAAAACCGAAAAGAGTTTTATTAGATCGATTAACGGGGCGTAGTGGGATGGTTTGGGTAGAGAGCGATGGTCTAGGGGAGGGGAGCTCGTTTATCTTCCAGATTCCAATCGAAGCATCTGAAAGCGGATCAATGCCGGTGCAGGCGGAGAGTTGAGATTTGACAGTGGGTACATAAAGGGATAACATGACATATGTATCCCACAGGAACAATAATATTCAATAGATTAACGATAAATGGGAAGACGGGCCCTACGGGAGCGCCGTCGTTTCGTTTATGAAAGGAAATCGTATGAAAACCATCAATTCTAAAGGCATTTCGACCCCAGCCATTATTGGCATCGTTGTGATTGTACTGCTAGCGGGGGGATTAGTGTGGTGGCAGATTGGGAAAGACGATGGTGGTAATTCGGACGCTAACACGAATACCACGATAACCATTACAGATTGGGATACGTATAGAAATAGTAGCGTTGGTTACTCGGTTATTTATCCAAAGACGTGGATAGTTAGCAATGATAGCGGTGCTGTAAATATCGATTCGCCAGATAGAGCGCAAAACATTTTGGTAACCACTAGCAACAAAGATGCAAATTTGTCATTAATTGAGTATGTCCGATCACAGACAGTAGATGCGGACGTTGTTGAAGGAAGCTACCAAACGCCCACAGAGATAACCATCAATGGTATCGAATGCGTACGTATATACGGAAAATATGTAGGAGAATATGTTGACACCTATATTCCATTATCTGGAACACGCGTATTGATTGTTGGTGGCGCATACAATAATGCTGCGCAAAAAGCGTTAATGCTACAAATAACTGATTCGGTAAAAATAATATAGAGGTTCTTGATAGCCCATTACAAAACTTAAACCGTAAAGACGGTAGAAATAGATGCATTTTCGGGTGGCTAGTTTAGGCAGACTGACAAGGAGGAATTGTCATGAGATTCGCGGCCGTTCTCGCAGTGTGCGCTTTGTGTTTCTGCGCTGGAGCAAGTATTGCCGAGGAAGCTTTGGAACTGCCATATCTTCCGGGTGAGACCTGGTTGTGCTCCAGGGGTTACAATACGGCGACGCACAGAGACTATGGGTATGCCTGGGTTGACGATCGCTATGCACTGGATTTTGTTTTGTCCGGCTGCAACGCATACGGCAGGCCAATCTTGGCAGTCCAATCGGGGGTGGTCAAAGAAGCTGGCAAAAATGATAGTTATGGACGCTACCTTCTGATTGAAAGCCCTGATGGCAAGAGGAACAGGTATGGTCACAATTGCCAACTCGTTGTTGGTAAAGGCGAGTGGGTCAAGCAAGGACAGGTGATTAGTTTCTGTGGCAATACGGGAGTCGTGGAAGGACACGCTTGTACTGCGCATGCGGGGACGCACCTGCACTACGTATGGTATGATGATAGTGGCGATGGACTGAAGCCCGAACCAATTTCCGGTAACTCTGATATGCGAGAGGACATCTACTACACCTCCCGAAATACCAACCTGTTCGACATGGCATATTCGCGCTACGGCGAAGCCATGATCGGGCAGTCGGAGTACCAGATGTGGGACGTGAATACGGCCAGACGGGCCAATCCGAACCACCCCTGGTATAACGCTTGGGAACCGAGCAGTCTCTACGACGCTCGCGGAATGCCGCAGAATTGCGTCGTTTGGAACTTCGACGGCGGATTCTTCGGAGACAATGCGATCGTCTATGACGCACTCGGTGGAGCCAGGTCGGCGGTCGTTCTGCATTCCGGACTTTGGATGTTCTGGACACAGCGCGGTGGACCTATCAATCCCGCCAAGATGCCGATCAAGGACGAAAGCAACGTTCCGTCCAACCTGCGCAGCTACTACCACGACCACTACAAGGAACACGTGGGCGATAGAATCAATCTACTGGATGGCATAACGGCAATTCAGGAATGTACCGACGGATGCATAGTCTGGGCCAACGGCCAGGCGCATTTCGTCTATTACCCGTTCTGTGCGCCAGGCTACTACGAAGATGGTTGGCACAAAGATACCAGCTACTTGTTCGTGGAGTGCTTCAATCGGCACGGCGGATCCCAAAACGTGGGACACGCCATTCCAGGCGGCAGCGGGACAGCCCGCGTGCACGACTGGGGCGGATACGACGTTCAGGACTTCCAGTCACCGAACGGCACGAGGTGGGTGTTCTTCTACGACTCCAACGGTGCAATCCACAACCCTTCCTGCAACACGAATGAAGCGTATGCCGTCACTGGTCCGATTCTCGATCACTTCGGTCGCAACGGCGACGTAGCCAAATACGGTTGCCCTACGATTGACCAGTTCGAGATCAACGGACACACGGCGCAGGACTTCTACGAGTGGCGGAGCGGGAAACACTGGCGTTTGGAGTATAACGGAAACAATGTTGAGGAAATCGATCTGGCTCGGTGCATTGGCGGCGACCTAGTGAAGGCTACCACCGGCTGCACGACGTCAACCGACAACCTCATTGCCAACGGCAACTTCGCCAGCTGTCTAGACTGCTTCGACTTTCACGTTGAGGCGGGTCATCCTTGGGCGAGCTACGAAACGGAAAATGCCGTTTGTCGGATTGGTTTCAACAACACCGACCCGGCGCGCAAGTACAACGACGGTTGGCTCTACCAGGGGAACCTAGTGCTGAATCCGGCGAAACGGTACGTACTGTCCGGAGATATTTCAGGTGACTGTGGGGATGCCGTAACGATAGCGATCGGCGGTGAAACCAGCGGTACCTGGAGTCTTTGGCAGGATCGGATGCCCGCGTGGACTGACAAGCACTTCAGCTACATCTTCCAGCCGCAGTCGGCTGACCCGACTTTCGCGCTGTACCTCTTCTTCGGTCGGGTGCACAGCTCGGTTTGGATTGGTGATCTACGTTTGACGGAATACGTTCCGCCAGCACCTTGCACTCCCGACCCCAACAACATGATCGCCAACCACGATTTCCGTAATCGGACGGACTGCCTTGACATCAGGGTCTGGCCACCCGAGCACGGAGAGATCAACTTTGCCACCAACCTGATCGAGATCGTCGTCCGTGGGAACAACTCCGACATCTGGAGCGCGCAAATGGCGTTCCTACTCTATACCATCACCGCCGGACAGCGCTACGCGATCGAATACGAACAGCAGAACGTCAAGAGCTTCGAGACCTACGTCGGCCTGTCGGACTTCGAGAACGGTCAGTACTACGACTGCGGGTTTGCCGAGGCCTACGTCCAGCCACCCGAAGCCTGGGTACCGCACCGATACGAATTCGTTGCCAAGCGGACCACCTCGGTGGCCAAACTAGCCTTCGGCTTCGGTCGGATCGATGGCAGTATGTTCCGGTTGCGTCCGATCAGGATGTATCCGATCAGCACACCGCCACTCACCTGCGTTCTCGACCCCAACAGCTACATCGGCAACGGCAACTTCACCAGCGGGGTCGCTTGTTGGACTCCGCGCTACATCAATCTCCAGTGGCCCGGTTTCACGGTTCAGGACGACCACTCGGCTCGTCTGGATGTGAACGGTGGTC